>DAIELO010000124.1 GCA_027341705.1 Caryophanales bacterium | reverse complement strand
AAATAATAAGTGGCAGTTCCCAATGCACCGTGCGTGGCTAATTCCAATCCCTGCTGAATAATTTTTAGATATTGCTTGCTAACTGGCACCTTATCGACAAGTTGAGGTTTGAATACCTTGATCACTTTCCCTTGAGAGGTAGTGATCTCGTGCACCATCTGTGGCTGATAACGATACCCGCCATTGGCAATGGCCTCAATATAAGTAGCGAGGCCAATCGTTGAATACGCTTCTTCTTGACCGATGGCTGCCGCAGGTAAATCATACAGCGTAGGTGGATTGGCATACGTCACGTATCCAGGAATTTCCCCGGGCAGGTCAACACCTGTAAGCGCAGTAAGGCCAAATTTCTTGCCCAACTGATTAATCTGATTAAGCGCCTGCACACGCCCGCCCGTCAGCCAAGCACTGATGTTGGACGGTGGATTACTCGTATTAAAATGACCCATATTAAGTCCCACTTGATAAAAATACGTGTCATCCGAAACCTCGATCGCTTCTTTTAATCCTACCCATCCAAACCCGCCTAGATTCCAGTTATGCATAAAGTACGTGCCAATCTGCAGTCCACCCTGATCATTAACAAGCAGCGCCGGTGTCATCTCGTGGTTGGTTAAGGCAGCCATCGCTGTCAACATCTTCTGCGTTGAACCAGGCATATAGACACCGGAAATCGCACGATTAAATCCTGCATTTTTCGTCAAATACGCCTGATAATGCTGATTAGAAATACCGCCTATCCACCAATTAGGGTTATAAGTGGGGTAACTTGCCATCGCGAGTACCGCACCTGTGTGTGCATTCAAGACCACGATCGTTCCTGAATGCACATTGGTCTCACCCACACCACGCAAAAAATTAATCCGCGAAATGAGCGCCTGCTCTGCCACTTTTTCCAACGGTCCATCCAGATTTAGAATCAGATTGTTCCCAGCTTGCGCAGGAATACTAACGATTCCTTGATTTAATGGAATCCCCGCAGGAGAAATCGGGATCTTTGCTTCACCATATTGTCCTTTCAATACACTTTGGTAGGATTCCTCTAATCCAGAAAGCCCTACTTGTGCATTTTTCGGATACCCTTTTTGTTGATATTGGTTCCATGAGTTAGCTGGTATAGGACCAATAAAACCAACCGCATGAGCAGCTAATTCCCCAAGCGGATACACCCGCTGTGGCACAGTCATCATGAGCACGCCTGGTAAATTATCCCGGTGTTCCGCGACAAAAGCCATTTGTTTCGGGGAGGCTTGTTGTACCAATGTGACAGTCGGTTGCATCTGATCTTGATTAAGCATCATATTTTCCAGTTTATTTGCCTTAATACCGATTACAGGAGCTAGTTCTTTTGCTACTTTGGCCGCAAACAATGAATCATTTGGATACCTTATATACGATATTTGGTATACAGGAATATCTGCAGCTAATACGTCCCCTTCGCGATCAAAAATCCATCCACGCGAACCAGGAATAGCTAAAGAACTAAAATTTTGCACAGAGACGTCGCTCTGAAATTGCTGTGTCTCTGTAATCTGTAAATAACCAAGTCTCACAATCAAAGACGATGTTGCTAATGCCGCAGTAAAAAAAAGCAGTTGCATTCGTTTCATCGTTTTTTGCAGCATTTTACTGCGCTGGTTAACTTCTTTCATTGCACACACCATTTCTTTATCAATTCAAATCCCATTGTAGCTATTGTAGCTTAAAACGTCATGAATGGTTGCTTAATAGTTGAGATCGCCGTCATTAATCCTAGCGCCTGAGGATCACGATTTTTCATCCCTTCGCGAAGCCACTTTCGCCGCTCCTCTTCACTCATTTCTAGCACACGCGAATGTAATTTCACTACTACCGAAACATCCTTGCCTTTCGCCATTCCCAAATTCCTCCTATTTGCGAATTTTCATTTCACTGCTCCCATACACATATACTGCATGTCAAATGAGGAGGCACACACGTTGCCAAACCTGTTACCAGTAGCTATCTACCTACGCAAATCACGCAGTGATGTCGAAGCGGAAGCCAGTGGAGAAGGGGAGACCCTTTCCCGCCACAAAAGGGTGCTTGTGCAATTAGCGAACGACTTTCACTATCATGTATGCGCTGTGTACCAAGAAATAGTATCCGGTGATCAACTGGCCTCACGTCCACAGGCACTACAAATGCTGCATGAGGTGTCATTAGGTAACTATCATGCCGTGCTATGCATGGATTTAGATCGCCTAGGAAGAGGCAATTTAATCGATCAAGGCTTAATTCAGCAGGCATTTAAAATCTCGGGCACCCTTGTCGTCACTCCCCGCAAAGTCTATGATCTGCGCGATGAGTGGGATGAAGAATGGTCCGAATTTGAAGCTTTTTTTGCCCGTAGAGAGTTAAAAATGATCACAAGGCGTCTCCAACGCGGAAGGCGTTATAGTGCTGCGGAGGGAAAAAGTATCAGCCAGCGCCCACCTTATGGCTACCTACGTAACAGCGATTTGCGATTACAACCAAACCCCCAAACTGCACCTGTAGTGCAACAAATATTTGCTTGGGCAAAAATTGGTAGCAGTCGCAAGGAAATCGCAAAAAAGCTAAATGCCATGAACATCCCTGCCCCCAAAGGAGGGCAATGGGGAGCCTCCACGGTGGCTTTTATTTTACAAAATCAAGCTTATCTTGGCCGCATTATTTGGGGTCAACACCGTTACTTGAAAAACGGATCAAAATACCAAAAAGAAGCTGTGCCAGAAGAACAATGGATCAAGAAAGAAGCAGCTCACCCAGCACTGATTACAAGCGCTGAGTTTCCTGATTTATTTGCCACCCAATCCCAATGTGCACATCACATGCAACGGGAAAAGCAAACGAGGCATCCACTTTCTTCACTCATTTTTTGTTATCATTGCCACCGCCCGATGCAATACCGCAAATCTTATGGAAAAAGGCAAGATCGCCTGATCTGCACCACTCCAGACTGCCAAACAAAAAGTGCATCCTATCCCCTGATAAAAAACAACATTTACAAAACAGTTGCTCAAATCGTCACATTTGTAGAAATGGACTTGGCAAAAGGTGAATCTGCCCAGTCACTGTCCACAGTGCTGACCACCGATTCCCCGCCATCACTGCAACAACAGGTACTGCAAAGCGTGGTGGAACGCATCATTTATCGCCGTGATCGGATGTGGCCGGCGGAACGCCCATTAGAGTTAGATGTTTGGTTAAAATTTTAACGCATTGACAATATAAACGTATATGATAGTATTTCGTTAATGTCACGCGGCGAGCACCTTTGTATAAAGGCGTTTGTCGCGTTTTTCATGCTCTTTTCGATGGGTAGGGTAACAGTGCTATTGATTGATCTCTCCATACCCAAAGACGTTGCACTCTTCCATCAATTCGTTCACTAACTGGACACATTTCTCATTGTCTGAGGTGAGATTGTCTCCATCAGAAAAGTGCACAGGATAGATATTGTAACGTTCTGCTGGGTATTCTGTATGCACCAAATCAAGCGCCATTTGATAAGCAGACGAACAGATGGTGCCCCCACTTTCACCTTTACTAAAAAACTCAGCCTCGCTTACCCTTTTTGCTTCTGTGTGATGAGCAATAAACTCAATTTGAACAGACTGATATTTTCTGCGTAAAAAACGGGTCATCCAAAAGAAGAATGTCCGAGCAATGTATTTCTCAAATGTCCCCATTGATGCGCGGAGGTTGAAATGAATAACACAGGTGAATGTATTGTTCCTTCACCACGATCTCCGTCACTAGCTTTTGCAAAAAACGACGCTGCCATTTTTCGGGATTCCAGTTCACGCGATCACCTAGAGCACCCAAATCAAAATCCAAAAGGGCATTCAACACACGAGATTGTTCCCCGTGCAGCTCCTCCTCTGCCACCACATCGTGCAGGTACTTGCTGATTCGGTGTGTCACGTATTGTTCCAGTGCAAAAGCCGGCAAGCTGGGTTGTGAACAGGCGCTCCGGCCTTGTTGATGATACGTTTTACACACATAGTAACGATACTCACGTCCTGCCTGACTGCGCTTTTGACAAATCATCGGCTGACCACACTGACCACATTTTAACAAGCCAGTAAGTAAGTGATACGAACGCGACCCTGCAGCAATCCGCTGATGATGATGCATGCGCAGTAACTGTGCCTGCTCAAAGGTTTGCTGTGGCAAAAGCGGCGGATGTGCGTCATTCACGATTACCCAGGCATCCCGAGGGTTGGCAATTCGCACTTCCTTTTTCTTCCCC
>DAIELO010000123.1 GCA_027341705.1 Caryophanales bacterium | reverse complement strand
AGTGTCACGAGAAAATAAGAAGGCGTAAATTTCAATATTACTTCCATTGTGTCTGCATTGCTTGGAAACAGCGCGAGACTGCCCGCCCAAGTGGCGACGGCGGAGAGAAATATCACTGAGTTGTTCGACGATACAAACGACATCTCGCGTATTGATTTGACCATGCCATAACCAAATAGTGATGCTTTAAAAAATCCTGCCGTAATGATACCCATGACAATCAAGATATCCAGCCGCTCAATGTACTTTCCGATGCGGATGCTGCGCACTATCTCCAACATCGGATAAATGATTCCTTTGCTCGCTTCACCTAGCACCGTGGTCACCAAAAATTCCTCCGCAGCCTGAATGCTGACTGTGATAAGTCCTGCGATGATCAGATAACGGCTTAATTGTTTGGCGTTTGGTACCACATCGATCAGCATTAAGGAAACCATAAATTCAATCATATACGTGAAAGTAGGACTCACGGAAGCTTTCCATACTTCACTCCATGAATCGGGAAATAATGGAAATAATTGTTGCAAATCAGCGTTCATTAGAGACAAAGGGAACACAATTAAAAACAAAGCCACAAGCGGTAGAATAAATTCTGCCATGCGCGTGATGACCACAATGTCGAGCCAGACGACAAACGCGACTACTAACATCAGCGGGAGGGCAATTAAGAATGGGCGAGTATTGGGAAAAAGCGTATCACTTAAAAACATGGTGATTTCTTTGAATACAATGCTGTCGGTGATATAAAACCACAGCACTATCCAGAGGCCGGTGATCCGTCCCATCATGTTGCCAAACGCATACAAGTAGGCTTGATTCATCGTCTTCCCAGGGAAGGTGCAGACAAACCAATGCGTGACGCCTGCTGATAGGAGTACTCCGCCAAACATGATAAAAGCCACTATCCAATTGCTGCGTGAGGTGAAATTGACTACTAAGCTCGGAACGGATTGGATGGTGGTGCCAAGATTGATGACCACCATCAGTGTGACGTATTGAAACCATGTGAGTTTAGGCGGCATATGATGATCCTATCCTAGAAAGGTTGATAGAGTACATTGGATAACTGCTCAAATACAGTTTTCAACCATGAAAATGGGAGAATGAGTTGCGGGATCTCCCACTCATAGCTAATGGTCAACAGCAAAGAGAGGATGGTCAATACACTTTGTACGATGACATCTCGCCAGTGCCGCGCTTGAATTTCCCTCCACATGATCGGGGCATTGAGGCCCAAGTACGCAGTGAGTAGCCATAACATGTGTGTATCTCCCTCATAGTTTTGCTCATGGATTAACTTAATAAACCCGTTCGGATCAAGCGAATTGCAAACTGATAAGAAATATCGGCGTTCGCAAAATGATCATCCCAATTTTTTGAAAGCAATTGGTACATGTGGTGATGCTCCCTAAATAGCACGTCTGCGAGATGGATCCCATCGATGTGTGCGACTTGTAAGGAACGTACCATTTGCTGCGTCTGCATCCGAAGGGTATCGTTCAATATTTTGTCGATGGTGACTAATTTCTTACTGGAAAATGACATCTGACAACAAGATTCTGCAATTTCACTGTCTCCCTTCACCTTATACACGACGAACAGTTTGCCATGTTGAAGGCTCACTTGCGTGCTGACGGTGGCCCACAAAATGCGCATGACTAACTGTTGATGGTCAGTAAAAGTAATAGAAATTAACTGTTTGCCAATATGACGTTCCGTCAGTAACAATTGAAAGGGCACCTTATTGGCAGAAATCCAGCGCACCAGCCGTCCACGCTGAAATAGTCCTTCTCCCACCACTTCTGGTTCTACATCGGGACCCAATGTGAGCGCTGCTAATCGAAACGTTTGGGAATAATGGTGTAGGTCTTTTAACCCGCGGATCATTTCACTTCCCGTGGTTAACGAGCGTTGACTCGCTTCTTCGATCATTTCTCTAATACCAAACGCGTTGATGGTTTCCGTACTAATTTTCGCGCCCAGTACATCCTTTGCCGAGTCTTTGCAGACGGTGATGATCATAGTCGGTCGAAAATAAAGATTGCGTTGTAAATAGTCGGTCAATTCGTCAATGCTGTGGCGAGCGTAACTCGCACCGAGCAGAATCAAAGCGGTGTGGGCAGAATACAGTTCCAATGGGCTTTTTAACTGAATATTTTTTACTGCGTCCACAATAGATGACCCCGTCCCTGAAATGATCATCGTTTTTTGTTCATTGCCTTTGGATTTCATGAAGTTTGATATTTCCATCGTAAGTTGAATTTTATCATCATGACCTTGATCAATGCCGATAGCTACTACGGTGCTAAAGGTATAAATTTCCTTGAGATCACATCCGCCAAGCAGCAACGTGGAGATGAGCATGCCTGCAAAAGCGCCTACTTGAAGTCGATTCACTTTTTTTTACCTGCAAAATTAGGGTTTTCGCCTAACTTGGGCATCGGCAGTTCAGAAACGGATTGGTGGGTGCTGTTTAGCTTATTCCATGGTGGACGATAAAACGCATTACGAAACCGACTTCTCACAAAAGGTGCCATTGGAGACATGTAAGGGACGCCAAATGACTGGAGTGACACCAGATGAGCCACGAGTGCCAACCCAGCCATGATGAGACCATAAAATCCGTATAGTGCCGCCATTACCATAAACCCAAATTGCAGCACTCGGTTGGTGTAGCCGAGTGAATACGCAGGAATGGTGAAAGATGCAATCCCAGCAAAAGCCACCGTAATTACTGCCCCAGTTGATACTAGGCCCGCTTGTGTGGCAGCATTACCAATCACCAGCGCGCCCACGATGCTAACCGATTGTCCCACTGCTTTTGGCAAGCGAATCCCAGCTTCTCGGATGGCTTCAAAGGTGAGTGCCATCAACATGATCTCCATGATGATCGGAAAAGGAATGTTCACGTGTTGCGTCTGAATACTTAATAGTAACGGAGTAGGTAACAGATCCGGACGGTATGACAATAATACGATGTAAAAAGCGGGCAACAAGAGGGAGGCCCAATACATCAAATGTCTTAATAGTCGAATGGGGATGACGGAAAAATAACTCGAATAATAATCCTCTATGGAATTGATAAAAGAGATGAAAGTAGTGGGAGCGATTAGTGCCATGGAACTCCCATCCACCATGACCGCCACTTTGCCTTGCAGTACCGCAGTGGCCACACGATCTGGCCGCTCCGTCACATCGATCAAGGGGAAGGGGGAATACGCATTATCAGAAATGGTCTCTTTAATGTAATTAATCCCGATGACCCCTTCAAGTTGATATGAGCTTAAGCGTTTTTTTACTTCATCAATTAGTGGTTGTTTGGTGATTCCCGCTATGTAAATAATTGCCACATTGTTGTTCGCGACCTTTCCGAGCGAGACTTGCTCAAATTTCAAAAACGGTGAGTGCACATGACTTCTCACTGCACCCATATTGAGCGATAAATTGTTGATAAAGGAAATATGCGGATCATCGACTGTTAACTCGTTTTCAGGAGGTAAAAAGGCTGTCTTGGGAAAGCTCGCAATATTGACAGACAACGCTTGCGGTTCGCCATCAAAAAACAACACCGCCTGTCCTGTCGCTACCGCTTTGCTCGCCTCTTGATAGGTAGACACCACCTGATAAGAACCAGAAGGGTTGTTCATCAGTGCCTGAAACGTTCCACTTTCTTGGTATTCTTTCGCCGCTGTGCGAAAGACAATTTCCTGCAACTGCATAAGATCA
This sequence comes from Caryophanales bacterium, assembly GCA_027341705.1. Next base: position 576 of record DAIELO010000123.1, on the reverse strand, counting down.
ATAATGCCATTTAGCCAACATGCAGTAATGTTGGGTGCGTCGTCATCGCTAGTGGCAAGGTGGTTGACGATGAAATCATCACAATGAGTCCAAATGGTTTTCATTGTTTGTACATTTTGAGTCAACGAGGAGGAAATCGCCTCTTGGTTCACCTGATCCCAAAGTTTTGGCAGGATGGAGGCTTGTAAATCGTCCATGAATGTGCGTTTTTTCTTCACCCCAAGCCACCCATTTCATAAATAAATATGATCGTAACCATATTATTCATCCCAATTGACAATACTATGCACGGGAGGTAGTGATATTGATAAAGTGGCTAATTAAACGTATGTTACGAAAAAATATAAATCGCCTGTTGACGACTGCGTATGAACAAAGCTTGTGGGAGGGCGTCGCTGGCATTAGTCATCATGGCATCATGAACATCATGGAAAATGAATATCGTGCGAACACGCCATATGCCTTAACGAAACCGATCGGTGCAAGCAATCGGTTTCCACACTTTGATGGACTTTTATTCAATACGGGTCAGCTTTATAGGCCGCCTTTGCTCACGAATCAAAAAGTGGATTTGTC
>DAIELO010000122.1 GCA_027341705.1 Caryophanales bacterium | reverse complement strand
GACCCCTCCTGATAGCGCCATCAGCACTCTTTTTTCTCCTACGGTGGCTTGAATATCTTGAATTGTCGCTTCTAGCAAATTATCCATGCGCCAGTTAGGCGTACAACCGCAAATTTCAAAGAGGAAGTTCTGTAGAATTTGTTCTCCATAGTCTGTGTGTTGCACCTCTGGATGAAACTGCACGCCATACAGTCCCCGGTCAGCCGCACTCATGGCCGCCACTGGCGCACTTTGCGTACTGGCATCTAGCATGAACCCTGTGGGCACTGCCGTCACCACATCACTATGGCTCATCCAGACACGTTGCTCTTTGGGTGTGCCCTTAAATAACGGCAAATCTGATCGCACCGCCATGCTTGCCAGTCCATACTCGCGAGCAACCGCACGATCCACTTGTGCCTGAAAATCACGCGCCATTAATTGCATGCCATAACAAATACCCAGAATAGGGACGCCAAGCTCATAAATGGCAGGATCAACCGTTGGCGCATCTTCCCCATAAACACTGCGCGGTCCCCCAGAAAATACAATCCCTCGCAAGTTCATGGCACGCAGCGTGTCCACCGACACATCATGCGCTAGTAATTCCGAATAGACGTGCATATCTCGAATACGCCTAGCAATCAGCTGATTGTATTGGCCACCAAAATCAAGCACCACTACTTTATCAAACTCATTTTTCACATGAACACCTTACTTTCCTCATCATTCCGAATCGTGGTGACGTTGACGCATCCGCGTTCGCAACCCTGCGAGCAGCTTTTCGCCAAATTTCAAGGACACCCCGTGCCCCCCATAGCGAAATCGCTCGTACCATTCAATAAATTCGATCATATCATGACCGCCCGAGGATGCGCCAATTCTTTGTGCCGTTTCTCGCAGTGTTTCGTGCGCTTTGCGCCCGCCAATTAGACGCAAAAATTGCAATAATAAACGCGAGATCGCCACATCCTCTGGCTTTTTCCGTTTACGTTTTTGCAACATGCGATGCGTAATCAACCACGCCACCACAAGCATGCCCAACAAACTGATCACCGTAATGAGCACTGCTACTTTCCCACTCATACGCGTCGCAAAAGGAATGGAGATGACAGGTTGCGGTTGCTGTGGTTTGACTTTTGGAACTTCTGTGCCTACTGATTTTGACTGTGGTTGTGGCAGCGAAAAGGACGGGGTCGCCTCAAAAGGCACCCACCCTACCCCTGCCATCCAGATTTCCACCCATGAATGGGCATCAACGCCGCGCAGCAAAAATTCGTCACCAGGTCCTTGGTAAGTGGCACTTGGCGGCACGCTGATAAATCCCCTGACCCAGCGCGAAGGAATACCCACTGCACGCGCCAACACGGCAAGGGAACTAGAAAAATGATCACAATACCCACGATGAGTCACAAATAGAAATTGATCGACAAAATCTTGGCCTGGTTTAAGGTAGGGAATATTGCTCGTTTGGTATCGTTCGTGCGTATCTAAATACCGAATGAGTGCCTCCACTTTGCCATACGTGCTTGGCTGATTCGCGGTAATCGAACGAGCCAGTTGCACATCGCGTGAAGGAAGACTCGCTGGCAATTGCAAGTCATGTGCAAACGCATATCCTTGATTCCCATCTTGAATCCCCAAAAATAAGCGAGTGGACATTTGTGGAGCACGATAGGAGCTTACATATTCATCCCCAGGCAGCAAGGGATGACCTGAGATCTGGGCAGTATTGCTATTGACACGCAACTGCTTGCTCCCAGTAATTACCGTTACTTTCTCTGGCAGATATCCTGTAAACATGACGGGATAACTGCCATGCACCACTTGGACACGCATCGTGTATAAGGCGAATTTTTGAGGGTATGTAAGCCCAGCCTGGTGTAAAATGGAAGCTGGGATAGTGTGCCCAGACGACAACGGCACTGTTGACACCAGTCCACTTTGCCACCCCGTTCCTGTATAAGTGTTCAGCACTTCCCCACGATAATAGGATGGAGAATTGGCAAACACCTTTAAAAGCACTTTGGTGGTGCCTACAAACGGACCCCCAAGATTATTATTGTGTGCATTGTAATGACTAGCAGTAGGGGCAGCAGGAGTAAACGGCACCTGATTGGTATTCGTTTTGACCCAGGGCACCAGCATACTAAACGCAACGATCACCAGTGACAACAGCGCCGGCCACAAAAACTGACGCACCCATTCACGCCAACGACCTTGCATTTTGCCACCTAACATGCGCTGCGCATGGGCGTATGACAATAGCAATAACCCGACTACCATGAACTCGGCTAAGGCCCAATCCAGCTTTGCCTTATATAGAAGGGATTCGAGGTACAGGATCCATTCCCCAGAAAATAAGATGAAGAAAAACCACCATGGACGCTCTAGGCTATCTTCCATAAACCATGTGCCATACACGACCACCCCGTAAAATACAAGTGTCCGGATGCTGCTGCGAATTTGTCGAAATTGACCATGAATAAGTGCCAGCACAGACACACGCAAATCATTCACCAAAGCAACGACAAATTCCACTAGATGAGTCCAAGGAATCGCTGCGTAAAATTGCCATTTAAGCAGGATCAGCATGGTTAAGATCAGCGCAATCACACGCCAAGCCGCGCGCGGCAAGTAACTCACAAACAAGACGATACCAATAAACACAATGATGGGGCGAGTATCTCCCATATATCCAACATCTTGCACGGAGATGAAAAAAACAGCTAAAAGTATCCACAATAGCAATTTGTTGCCCATCACTCAATTCCCCTCAAAGAAGTCAACCGCGACGCCTGTTTGACGAATCCATCTCGCTAAAACTTCGTCTTGCGCGTGTACGCTGGACGATACAGGACCCGCAAACCAAAACTTCACTTGCCATTTTTTCGATTGCGCCCATTTCATGAAAGTTTGCAACTCACTGCTGCCTTCATAAGCAATTAATTCTACTTGAGAATAGGTGGGAATCGAAGAAAATAGATCATGAAATCTAATTAAATCAGTCTCCTCTGGCTGTGCCATCGCCAAAAATTCAAGCACCCGCGAGTTATTACTCCCTTTTCCCAACGCAAAATGGTGAGCTTGCGCCCCGAGTACAAAAAACTGGCAGGGATGACTAGATTGACGCCATTTTTCGAAATAAGTGACCCCTAATGACAAGGCCGTTTCAAAGGCGAGCGGATCATTTCCAAATCCCTTTTGATCCGCCACCAACAGCACAAAACTCTCCTGTGCAAAAGTAGGCTCAAATTCCTTCGACACGAGTCCTCCCCTGCGCGCGGTAGCCGCCCAGTGGATTTTTTGCATTCGATCCCCATCGCGATAGGGACGTGCCCCCATCACCTGATCTCCTTCGTCATGGGACAGGCGATCTCTATGCAACACCCCGTTGCCTACACGACGCGGATCATCGAGCCGTCGATTCAAGGCGCGCGGATAGACAACCACTCGATGATCCACTGGCAAACGAAAGGTTCTTGTCACCAACCCGAGCGCATCCCCTACATGCACGTCTAAAAATCGCAGATGGTAATAACCGCGAGGCAAATCATTTAATCGATACGCGAATTGCGCTTGTCGTTGCCACCACGGGAATTTTATAGTATCTTCTTTCACTTGTCGCACCATCAACCGTGATGGCAATATCTCCTCGATTTTTAACCAAGGCAATGGCAAATTGAATTTCCGATCCCACTCCAACGCCACTTCCACCTTGAGTGTATCCATGGTTTGTAGTCTACTTTGAGAAAGCGTTCTCTTGGCACGAAAGCGTGTAGGCACGACAAACCAGACAACCGTTTCATAAACAGCCAGCCCAGACATCGCCACAGACAAAAATTCGATGCCAAATGAAGGTTTTTGATAAGTAAGAAAAAAAAGGGAGATAGTGATCAAGTATAGAAACGGAAGAGCGAATTTACCGTTCACTGTTACCTCCGCTGCGGTAACACTGGCACTGGTGTAGTAGCCAGAATCTCAGTTATGATCGCAGTCGGGCTGATGCCCTGATACGTCGCATCGGCCTCCAGCATCATCCGATGCGATAAGACGCGTGGTGCCAATAATTTCACATCATCAGGAATGACATAGTCTCTCCCTTGTATATAAGCGTATGCTTGCGCGGCCTTAGTCAAGGCGACAGCACCACGAGTGGATACACCAAGATACACCTGCGGATGGTGACGAGTTTGCGTGACAATCTTCACAATATAGGCATAAATCGAGTCCTCTACCATCACCAGTGAAGCCTCATCCTGCCAACGCTCTATGTCTTCTGATGTGGCCACTGGTTCAATTTGATCAATAGAAATTCCGGTGGCTCCTCGTCGCAACACTTGAATTTCTTCATCAGG
>DAIELO010000121.1 GCA_027341705.1 Caryophanales bacterium | reverse complement strand
GGATCGGGGCATGGTAATGGCGGTGGCAAAAGCACTAGAGGAAGGCAGTCAGGCAGTCATATGTGCGTCCACTGGCAACACTTCTGCCGCCGCTGCTGCCTATGCCGCGCGCGCAGGCATTCGCGCCGTCGTGCTGATACCTGACGGCTATGTGGCGCTCGGCAAACTAGCACAAGCGTTGATGTATGGTGCGGATGTCATCTCGATTGCAGGCAACTTTGATCGTGCACTTGAACTAGTCAGGGACATCGCTGCGACAGAAGCAATCACACTCGTCAATTCCGTCAATCCTTATCGACTTGAGGGACAAAAGACCGCCGCCTTTGAAATCTGCGATGAACTAGGCAGTGCCCCTGACTATCTCGCCATTCCTGTTGGCAATGCAGGCAACATCTCTGCTTACACGAAAGGCTTTCGTGAATATCACGAAAAAAATCACACGGGCATTCCGCACATGATTGGCTTTCAGGCAGCAGGAGCCGCACCGATCGTCAATGGTGCCATTGTCGAAAAACCAGAAACTGTCGCTACTGCAATTCGCATTGGTAATCCGGCAAGCTGGCAATTAGCCGTAGATGCTATCCATAGCACTGAGGGATTGATTGATGCCGTCACGGACGAAGAAATCCTTGCTGCCCAACGTTATTTGGCACAACAAGAAGGCGTGTTTGCAGAGCCCGCATCTGCAGCTTCAGTCGCCGGTATCTTAAAAAAGGGACGGGAAGGCGTGATCGCAAAAGGCTCACGTGTCGTCTGTGTGCTGACAGGCAACGGACTGAAAGATCCCGATACGGCAGTGCGTAACAGCGGTGCTAAGTCGATGCTGGTTGACGCGAGTAAAGACGCCGTCTGGAAAGCAATCATGGGAGGTCAGTCGTGAAAATCAGCGTATATGTGCCAGCGACCAGTGCGAACTTGGGACCTGGTTTTGATTGCATGGGAATTGCACTTGATTTATGGAATGAAATTCACGCATCACCCGCAAAAGCAACGACGTTTACGATTGAAGGCTACGGGGAAGATTTTCTTCCCCGCGATGAAAGTAACTTGATCATCGGTTCGATGAGACTCGTATTCAATAAATTCAATCAACCACTCCCCCCGCTAGCCATTCACATGGTCAATCGAATTCCGATTGCAGCTGGACTTGGCTCAAGCGCTGCCGCCCTCGTGGGAGGACTACTCGTCGCCAATCACTTACTCGATGAACCGCTGAACAGCGCACAAATTCTCCGCATTGCAGTGGAAGATGAGGGACATCCAGACAATGTTGCGCCAGCATTTTTAGGCGGCGCGGTGCTCGCGTATTTGCACCCCGAAGGAGTCACTCATGTCAACTTACCAATTCGCGATAATTTTAATTTTGTCACCGTCACGCCCGAATTTCCGCTACTCACGGAAACAGCTCGCAGCGTCCTGCCCAATAACGTAGAACGCACCGATGCCGTCTTTAATATCGCCCACGCCAGTTTTTTGACTGCGGCTTTGACTACTGGCAACATTCCACTACTGCGCAAATCGTTAGCAGACCGCTTGCATCAAGATGCACGAAAATCGCTGATTCCTGGATTTGACGATGTGGTGAAGGCCGCAAGCAAAGCAGGAGCCATCGGCACCGTACTAAGCGGCGCTGGCCCCACCCTGCTGTCCGTCGTAGAAGGCGGCCCGCTGTCAGAAGAAGTCGCGAGCGCGATGGTAGACGCATTTGCCAAGAACAACATTTTTTCCGTAGCGAGAATTCTCCCTCCTGCGGAAATAGGTGCTTATACTCATGTAAAAATACTTTCTTCTGAGAAGTAAGTAAAAATGGTAGTGAAGGGAGGTGCACGGGTGCTAAAGCAATGGAAAGTGGCCATGCTTGGCGCTGGCGCAATCGCCGAAGCGATGATCGACGCTTTTGTTCATACTGGTGTGCTAGCTCCGCAACAAATTCACGTTGTCAATCGAGCGAACAAAGAAAAATTATTAACTCTGCAACACAAATACGGTGTGCATGCCAGTCACAATATTGAAGATGCGGTGGCTGGCGCAGATTTGATACTACTTTGCGTAAAACCAAAAGATGCGGAAGAAGTGCTGCATCATGCGGCACAGTTAGCGCCAGATGATGCACTTTATTTATCGGTCGTTGCCGGCAAGAGCATCGACTGGATGACGAAAATTATCAGAACCGTGCAAACAGAACGCCAGCAACCACAACTGCCTAGAGTGGTACGGACAATGCCTAATACCTCCTGTGTCATCCGCGAGTCAGCCACGGCGTATGCGGTGAGCGCCAATTGTACAGAGAACGATATCCAAATTGTTGAAACTTTATTACGGGCGATCGGCACTGCCTACCCGATAGCCGAAAATTTACTAAATGCAGTGACTGGGTTGTCAGGCAGTGGTCCCGCTTATTTTTATTATATGGTAGAATCGCTGATTCAAGCAGGCATAGATGTAGGGTTAGATGAAAAGACAGCAAAGTCTTTGATCACGCAGACTATCTATGGCGCATCACATATGCTTCGATATACAGGTGAAGCGCCTGAAAAATTGCGGGCAGATGTAACATCCCCTGGCGGCACCACGATGGCAGGAATTGCATCGCTGGAATCACATCAGTTTACGCTTGCTGTACGTGTTGCAGTCCAAAGTGCCACCCGCCGCGCTGCCGAATTGGGCGAGTAATTCCCAACCTCTGCAAATGTGTGTGCTATAATAATCTTACCCAGATAGGAGGGGTTACGATGAAGTACAGACGTTTAGGTCGTTCAGGAGTGAAAGTCAGCGAAATCAGCTTGGGATCTTGGCTTACATACGGAGGATCGGTAGAAAAGCAGATTGCCATTGACTGCGTACATCAAGCCTACGATGTTGGTATAAATTTCTTCGATACTGCAAATGTCTATCATCGAGGTGCCGCAGAGGAAGTATTAGGTGACGCGCTCAAAGAATACCCTCGTGATTCTTATTTTTTGGCAACCAAAGCATTTTGGCCAATGGGAGATGGGCCAAATGACAAAGGACTGTCACGCAAGCACATTTTCGAACAAGTACACGCAAGCTTAAAACGTCTCAAAGTAGATTATATTGACTTATTTCAGTGTCATCGTTACGATCCAGAAACGCCCCTAGATGAGACCCTACGTGCGATTGACGATCTCATTACACAAGGCAAAGTACTGTATGCTGGCGTTAGTGAATGGAGCGCTGTGCAAATTAACGACGCCATCCATTTGGCGAAAACTTTAGGACTTGATCAAATTGTCTCTAATCAACCACAGTATAGTATGCTAGAACGCTACATTGAAAAAGATGTGATCCCACTATCCGAAGAGGCAGGCGTAGGACAAGTAGTGTGGTCGCCACTTGCTCAAGGAATGCTGACAGGCAAATACAAACGCGGTGAAGTGCCTCCGAATGGCAGCCGTGGAGCTACGGAGTCCACATCACGCCTCATCAACCGTTTTATGACTGATGAAAATTTCGAAAAACTAGAAAGACTTGAGGAAGTCGCAAAACGCCGTGGCGTCAGCATGTCGCAACTCGCGCTCAGCTGGATTTTGCGCCAACCCAATGTGTCTTCTGCTATTATCGGTGCCAGCAAACCAACACAAATCCTCGAGAATGTAAAAGCGGTAGATATCACACTTAGTGCAGAAGAATTGTCTGAAATTGAAACCATCCTAAGCTAAGTGAATACAAACAATTAAAGGAGTGTAGAAAGATGCAGAAATTTGTTGTGTTTGTTCATGCCAAGGAAGATGAGGGTGCGAAATTTGCTCATGCCCTGATGTACGCCAATGAACTAAAAGACGCCGGTCATGAAGTACAACTTGTATTTGACGGTGCTAGCGTCAAAACATTAGCCAACCTCACTGCAGATCCAGAAAGACCCGTGTATAAACTGTATCAATCACTCACTGAAAAAGGCGTAATTCAAGGTGCCTGCGAATTTTGCTCCACTATTATGGGCGTTCAAGAACAATTATCAAACACAGGACTCTCACTATTAAGTGAAGTAAATGGCCATCCGAGCATCGCAGAGTATGTTGCCAAAGGGTTCGCACCAATTATCATGTAACTGATCACAAAAATTAGCCAGCCCATGTGCGCTTAGGGCTGGCTAACTTTTATTTTATTGAATTTGAGGAGGTAGTGTGAACATTGATCGAATCAAAAATCACGATTCAGGTGCGATCTACTGAAATTGACGTGAATGGCCATGTCAATAATGCAAAGTATCTGGAGTATTTAGAATGGGGGCGTGAAGATCTCTACGAATGCCTGAAATTACCATACAGTTACTTACTTGCTCAAGACATCATGACGGTGACTGTCAATATCAACATTAACTATCG
>DAIELO010000120.1 GCA_027341705.1 Caryophanales bacterium | reverse complement strand
ATTCGGTGGCGAGTATGCGCGCCGGCTGCGAAAGCATCAGGGCAGCGCAGGTGACACTTGGTATCTGGACGAAGTCTATTTGCGCATTGGCGGGAAGCTCCAGTACCTATGGCGAGCCGTTGATCAAGAGGGGAATGTCATCGATATACTGGTGCAGGCGCGGCGAAATAAGGCAGCAGCTCTCAAGTTCTTTCGGAAATTGCTGAAAGGGCAGGGGCTGGTTCCTCGTCAGATAGTGACCGATAAACTGGGGAGTTACTCCGCGGCAAAAGCGGCGATCATGCCCAGTGTCATTCATATCCGAGACAAGGGAGCCAACAATCGAGCAGAGAATTCACATCAGCCAACGAGAGAGCGCGAACGGCGCAGGCGACGATTTAAATCACCCGGTGAGGCACAGCGATTTTTGTCCACGTTTTCCACCATCAACAATCATTTTCGCCCAAGTCGCCATCTGCTAAAATCTGCACATTACCGTGAGGTAATGGGGCGACGCTTTACCAATTGGCGTGAGACCTGTGTGAGTCGTGCGGCTTGAAAATGGAAGCGATGAATTTTCTCGTCCTGGATAAGTTAATTTGACAGTACCCTGTGGCGGTAGTTGATGAACGTACTACGGATGAAATCATCGAAAGCATCACGGCGCAGGGACGCATCATTGCGGATGCTCTGGGTCGGTTGAATCAGCTGATTGCTGCACCGGAGGTGCATGTGTGAAAAAAATTAAACAGCCAGAAAAGTTCGCCGAGGTCACTCTATTTCTTTCTTCGGCAGTGGAATACGGAACTCATGCCCAGCATGACGCGATTAACCCCATGCTGCATCAAAGAAGCAATCGACGAAAATAGGTTAAAATGTAAAGTTAATGGAGCTGGCCCGAATGTTTCATGCACGGACAGGATCGATCCAAAAATTCTTAAGTTGCATAGAACTCCGAGTCATTCGGTTGCGTACTGCGTGGGTGTGAGTAATCGGCAAGGTTGGGATATGCCAAAGAATTATAGAATGCTCGACAAAGATCAGCTTTCAGCAGCTGATAGATTGTTTTCCTCTACTGTCATTCAAGAAATGGCAAAGAAGGGGCGGTCTCCTGTTTTTTCAAGACTGTTGACGCAAATTGGTCTGGATGGAATTTTCGTTGGATCCAAGTCAGTCGGAGATGTATTCGATTCAATATTTAGCATGTTGAAAATGGAAAGTTATCGGCACGAATACACCTACAAAACAGCCATCACACAGAAACTATTCCTCGGCGTTCACTCGATAAACACTGCGTCAATGTTGACGGAATTTCGGGTGGGAAGCAGTAAAGCTGATGTTGTAATTCTTAATGGTACAGCGAGTGCCTACGAGATCAAATCTGAGCGAGATACCCTTGATCGCCTACAACGGCAAATTGAAGCGTATAGGCGTGTATTTGCTCGGGTTAATGTAATTACAAGCCTGAATCACTTGGATGAAGTTCAGGAATTGATCGAAGCAGATATCGGTATTTTGATCTTAAATAAGAATTATGCACTTTCGGTTGTTCGTAAGGCCGACAATAATCCAAGGCGAATTGATGTCGGTGCTGTTTTTGACTCAATTCAGTTACATGAATCGAAGAGGATATTGCAGTTATCAGGAGTAGAAGTCCCCAACCTTCCTAATACGCAACAATATACGGCACTGCGTGAAATATTTAAATCACTTCCTCCTGAGCTGGTGCACATGCAAATGGTTAAGGTATTGAAAGAATCTAGAAGTCTATTGCCCATCAAAGATCTTCTGTCATCCTTGCCCGAATCACTGCGAGCAGCAGTGCTTTCGACGCCACTGCGACAAAAAGACCATCGAAGAATTTTGAGTGCCGTCGAGACACCTATCAGGGAGGCCCTTAGCTGGGCATAGACATCTTATGTACTATCCATACTTCCGAGGCAAACAATACGACCTCATCACAATTCGTGAAAATGCTGATCTATTGGCGGGGGCAAATTTTGTACCAATCATCGAACCGGTTAAAGAAGCCCTCAATGGACTGACCCGCGCCATCGATGCTGTGTTGACTGCGAATGGATTTGTTACACTAATCATCAATCCTCAAAACGGGGATCACGCTGATAATTCAACCTCAATTCAGCAGCTATTCAGTAGCGATCTGAAATATAAATCGAATGTGCTCGTCGGGATCCTTCTTACCGAGACAATGAAGCTGGATGAGATTAAGATTCTCTCTGAATCAATTCAATGGCATGAAATTGTATTTATTCATGCCGGATTCACAGAGGGGAGATTGCTCGGCGAATACCTGGCAAAAAATTTAGTTTCCTGTCGCCATGTGTTTTTTGAGAACTACTGCGGAAAGCTGTATCGAAAACATTTCAGTGGTTCGAAAATGGTCAGGGTATTGGTGAGAGATGGATTTCAGAAACGGGCAAATAAGCTTCATCCCGCAGTTGAGATGTTTTCAGATTTACATGCCACCTTCGAAGAAGAAGACATGAATGGCTTTGGTGATTTTTTGATCGTTGGCGACGAATATACTGAAACTGGCGGACCTGCTTATGCAGTTGCAATACATCTGACATTTATTGACCCCAATAAAGACGATCAGATGTATATCCATCATTTTAAATCGATTAGAAATGATACCCCGACCGATCCTGCAGGTAAGTTTGCAGAGGCATTGCAAGAACTTGTGAATGAGGTAAACGACTCGAATACTCTTTTGTTTAACTCAAATGCAATTAATGAGTTTCTTGACTTGTATCAACGAAGGCATTTCCCTGGACTTGGTTATGTGAAGAAACTGTCAATGCAACACCATATTGAAACGCTGGCTAACTATTTCAAGAAGACTTAATACGTATGCTCTGTTGCCCTGAGTGTTTCGGAGACGAATATATAAAACTTGATTTTATTCCCAAGCGATCGACGCAAACCGGTACATGTTCGTATTGTGGGTCTGTTAATCAGCCGTTGATAGCCCCAACTGATCTGCGCGAAGATTTTGAGCTCCTTATCGGGATATATGTGCGTCAGGATGATGGCGGTCGCCCCCTTGTTGAATGGCTTAAGAATGATTGGTCAATGTTTACACATGAGCGTATGGATGCTGCTCACGCAAAGGAATTGTTGGCAGATATTCTGGATGACGGTGAAATCGTAAGACAGCTTTTTGCTCCGTCTGAAAAGAGCAAATCAGATGCCCTCCAACGTTGGGAAAAGCTGAAAAATGAGCTCATGCATCTGAATCGCTTCTTTCCAAAAACTGAGATCAACTTGGAAAGACTGAAAGAGTGGGTTAGCTGGCTTGTACCGAAGCAGACTGAAATTCCAGAAAGATGGTTTCGAGCAAGAATTCAACATTCTGCGCAGCCTTTTTCCTCCGTCGAAATGAAAGCCCCGCCGAAACAGTTGGCATCGCACGGAAGAGCTAATCCTGCCGGAATCCCATACCTGTATTTGGCTTCGACAGCGTTGACTGCCGTCTGTGAAATTCGCCCCCATACAGGGGAGTTCGTGAGTGTCGCAGGATTCCGTATCCCGACCAATCTTAGAATCGCAGACCTTCGGCATCCCAAAAAAACCATTTCCCCGTTTTATCTGGGGGATGAAAACAAAATTTCATCTTTGAGGGGTGACATTGAATTTTTAGAAAAGATTGGCGATGAATTAACACGGCCTGTTTTACCAAGGTCAGCTGCATTTGACTATATACCGAGTCAATACCTGTGTGAATCAATTAAGGTTAGTGGTTATGACGGTGTGATGTATCGAAGCTCAGTTGGTGATGGAGTAAATGTCGCACTCTTCCAACCAGATTGCGCGCAGGTTCTGGATGTTATTCAACATCAAGTATCCCGCGTCTCTGTTGACATTGAGCAGTCGCGATTTAACTAGCCCTGAGTGTCGGTCATAATACATATTAAATATCACTGGCATTGATGTGTACTGTCAAATTATGTTGGACCGTGATGCCCCGTCCGTATGTCTGCAATACTATTCTTGCTGATCAACGAGCTCGTTTTTGAAAAACAAGGATGTCATTTTGTCGAAAAGTGAAATGGACAATTATCAGAATCTTGCCTCAATCTCTTGAATCCTTCCTCATCTGTTGAGAGAAAGAGTTGGAGTTCAGTAGGCGATTGCACCACCAATATCTAAGTCCAACAGTTCGCCGTTGACCTTTTTTGTTGTCTATTTTCAGTAACTCTGCGTGTTCTTTGGGGTTCGTAAGGGTGACACGAACTAAATGCGAATTTTGCTATGAATTCAATGGCACATCGTAAAGGAGCATGACAATCTGAACTGATAACCCTTAAATCTGTTTGCCAGTTGTTATTTTATTCCAAAATATTCAGCAATCTTTGCAATGCTTATCTG
>DAIELO010000011.1 GCA_027341705.1 Caryophanales bacterium | reverse complement strand
GCGACTACCTGGCCGCTGCCGGAGGACCTATGCGCGATGCTGACACAGGAAGAATCTATGTCCTGCGAGCTGATGGTTCCGTGGTCAGCAAACAAAATACCGATGGGTTTTTCTTCAACCACTTTGATCACATGCGCCTGATGCCGGGTGATACGGTGGTTGTTCCTGAGAAAGCAGATAAAACGCCTATCCTGAAAACCTTTATGGACTGGACTCAGGTCTTTTTCAATATGGGTATCGGGGTAGCTACCCTGAAGATTGCGGGGTTGATCTGATGGATAGCCAGCAATCCCCCATCAATTCAGCGTCAAGCTATGATGACGATGAGATCAGTCTTCTCGATCTGCTTATTGTATTGGCTAAGCATAAGAAGGAAATAGTATTAATAACCCTGATGGCGGGTCTGATCGGTGTGGCCGTGGCTTTTATATTGCCCCCGATTTTTACTGCCACAGCTACGATCATGCCGCCACAGAAGAGTGAATCCTCAGCGGCTGCCATGTTGGGACAGTTGGGCGCGCTATCAGGGCTGGCAGGTGGAGCCGCGGGACTTAAAAGTCCGGCTGATCTGTATATAGGCTTGCTGGAGAGTCGAACAGCAGAAGATGCCTTGATTCAGCAGTTTAATCTCAAGGCTGAGTACAAGCTCAAGAGTTTGGAAAAGACCCGTAAGGAATTCGCCAAGAATTTTGTCGCCACGGCAGATAAGAAAAGTGGCATGATCAATATTGAGTTCTCGGACAAAAGCCCACAACGTGCAGCGGCTGTGGCTAATGCCGGTGTCGATGAACTCAATAAACTGGTATCTACCCTGGCGATTACAGAAGCCTCACAGAAGCGTTTGTTTTTTGAGAAACAGGTTGATCAAACCAAGGCCAAACTCACGCAAGCTGAGCAGGATTTAGCCTCATTACAGTCAAGAGCCGGATGGATACAGGTCTATCCTCAGGAAAAGGAAATTGCGGTTTCTAATGCACAACTCCGAGCTCAGATTGCAGCTAAAGAAGTAGAATTATCAGCGATGCAGATTGGAGCGACCGAGCACAACCCTGATTTTTTACGTCTGCAACAGGAACTGCAAAGCCTCAAAGCTAAATTACAAGGACTGGGAGATGAAAGCTCAGGAGCACCGATGTCGCAAGATAGTATCAACTATCTGCAAAAGTACCGCGAGGTGATGTTCAATCAGGCGGTGCTGGAGATGATGTACAAACAGTATGAGTTGGCTAAGGTCGATGAAGCCAAGGATTATCCTGTGATTCAGGTCTTAGATAAGGCTACGCCACCTGAGTTTAAAGCCAAACCTAAGCGGGCTGTGATCACGATTATGGCTACTTTTTTAGGCCTCATCATTTCAATTATCTGGATAGCCATCTCCCAAACTATAATAAACTTAAAGAAACATCTTATAAATAGCCCCTAATGCCCCTAAGGGCTAAGCGGCTACGTTGGTATGTCGCTATTGCTCCTCTCTTGTTATGATGGTAGTGGCTATTGATAAACTAAATATGTGTGGGTGAGTTTTGACAAATGCCACGTCACTACCATGCTTTGCATGTTATTGTAGATTTATTAATCGAAAAAGTGCCATTTTATGCAACGCCAGCAATATCAAAATATCTGTAAATTATCACTCAAAACAAAGCATTAAAAAATTT
This sequence comes from Caryophanales bacterium, assembly GCA_027341705.1. The sequence goes on along the minus strand of DAIELO010000011.1, from coordinate 12,567 downwards.
ATGGTTGTTTTTTGTCACAAATTTTCAATTATCAGGATCGACGATTTCAGTTCCAATTACTTGCTGCGTTTCTCCTTCTTAAAAATATTTTTGCGACGGCATGTGCCAAATGATATGGTTTCAGGTATCATTGCTATCTCATGGGCATGGAAAAATTGGTTAAAATGTCCTCCCAATAGTTAGTGTAGCCCTTGCTGATGGTGATACGGCGGGGCGGTAGCTTGTAAGAACGATAAATATTCTTACGAGTGCTGTTGTTCCTGGACAGGAAGCCCAACGCAGATTGCTAAAAGCATATTGTCAACTCTCTGGATTACAATTAGCACCAATTAGCTGATGCGATTGCTACTGAGTAATGCGGATGAGATTGGGAGACATGGGTTTGCTTGAGATTAAGATGGGCAGATTGATCAATGTTGACAATAGTCGGGTCACGACACTCAATGCAAGATTATTGAATGGACCTCATGGTTTTCCAAAACATCACGCATTTTTGGCAGTGTTGGCGAATGTTATTTTGTTTAATTTTTTATTAAAAGAGAATTATAAGAATAGCCATGATTAATAAATATTGTCGCCATAAATCAATCTTGTATGTAATGATAGCAATTATCGGGCTCATTTCTTTTTGGATATTTTCTAGGTATACTGTGGATGATGCTTTTATAACTTGGAGGTATGGATTTAATCTCATTAAATTTGGTCATTGGAATTATAACCCATCAGGCTTTGATGAAACTCAGTCATATACTAATCCGATATTTGCTGCGTTAAGCATAATTCCAGCAGTGCTTGGTTTTAATGTGGTATTCTTTTTTAAGATTATTTCGTTACTAATAACAGTTATAGCTGTGCTTTCTTTTTCAAAGAAACAAAATTTCTCGGGCGTTGTAGTTGCAGTCCTTATTCTGGTGAATCCGTTCAGTATTATTCATTCTTTTGCTGGGCTTGAGACATTTTTATTTGCATCCCTGTTGGCAGGTTCCTTAATATCAGCATACAATAATAACAAAAATTGGTCGTATGCGTTTGCTTTAGTACTTTTTTTTACTCGCCCTGAGTCATGGTTATTGGCATTGTTGCTTCCTCTATATTTCAATCATGGCAAGTGGATGAAAAGTGTCAAGGAAGATCCAGCAAAGGCGAGATCTTATTTTTCGTCAAGCCTATTTGTTGAGTTTTTTGCTCTGTCATCGGTAATTGCAGCATTCTTGCTCTTTAATTTTACATACTTTGGCCTAGCACTTCCTAATTCATTCTATATTAAAGTAGGGAAAAATATTTCCCTACTTAGCCTGTCGCTATTTACGGTTTGCCTTCTCCCTGTTTCTATTATGCCAAAAAATAATAAAGCATTTGTTGTTCTTTGTTTGGCGCTATTTGGTGCAATGGCAGTAAACTACTCAAAATCAGATCTAATGATGGATTACGCCGGTCGCTTCGCCTACCATATTGTAACGCCTCTGGCGCTTGTGCTAAACAGCTTAATAAATAGAAAAAATAATGTGTACCAATGCAATAACGGAACATGTACCAACGCATTGATCTCAAATGACTTCATATTAAAAACATTCCCTATAATCTTTTTTGGTATTTTTTCAATAATTAATGCAAAAAGTGTAATTGGAACAATCTTGTATTATCCAAAATTACTTAATGCACACGCTGAATTGGGTATGGCATTAAAAAATGACTTGCCACATAATGCTGTTATTTCAATAGCAGATGCAGGGATTGTTCCATATAACTCGGAACTGAACAATCTGGACTATATTGGGTTGGGTAGCAAACTAGTTGCCAAATATGGTTTGACTACAGCAATATTAGAAAAATACAACCCCTCTGTTATCATGCTTTATCGTGATAAATCCGGTTCTCTCGTAGAAGGTCACAACCAAAGGTTCATGGCAAAATGGCTGATTAACAGACATATTTTGTATTTATGCACAGTACAATGGTCTAAGCGTTCATCACTCGCTGTGTATAGCAATATGGCGATGCCGAGCGTCGAAAAAATCTGTGCGTCCAGCCGGGTTGAGAATGCAGCAATTGATAGTAAGGGTCTTCTTGAGAGTCTATTAACCCCACCTTGGTACTACTGGCGAACGCATTAAACCTTAACATAGCGAAGCTGGTGCAGATGATGTGTTGGTCAAGACTATCGAAGCAGCAGTGACAATAATGGCTGTGCGTGTGGCTGATCTGGAACAGGTCCTCGTGATGGAAAAAGCGATTGCTGTATTCTACGGATAGCCAGTTGCTGGAATAGTTGGTGAAGTTAGCTAAACACGGTGGCGTGGCTTTGAAGCAGACCTTTGTTAAAAAGGGGAAGATCCGAGACTACAGGCTTGGCACGCTATGCTCATGCCAAGCAGTACAAGCGCATGTATATTGCTATAAACGTTAGCGTACTATCATCGTAGGAAAGTTGCTACGTGCTTTGCACAACAACATGATGTGGTAGCCGCCCAGACTGAGATGCTGAGCCGTATTGAAAAGTTGCTTATCCAGGTGCGCAAGGACAAGAACAAGATTTATGCCTTGCATTCACTTGAAGTGGAGTGCATCAGCAAGGGAAAGGCTCGCCAACCCTACGAATTTGGTGTTAAGTCCTTCTTAGCAGCTACAGTTCTACAAGGTTAGGTGGTGGGTGCGAACCTTTCCAGATAATCCGTATGGCAGGCATATTTTGGAAAAACAGATCAAGCAAACCACGATTCTGCTACAGGATATACCACAGCCTCCACAACCTAAGCGGGTGTTGGTGGAGAAGGGATGCCGAGGTGTCACTATCCCTGGGGTTGAGAGCCTTCATTTGGGCAAACTGCGCTGCATGACCCACGTACAGCGCAAGATGATGAAACGACGAACTGCCATTGAACCAGTTATTGGAACATCTCAAGGGTGACTGCAGGGTGTGATGTTGCTGGTTGAAAGGTGCTATAGGCGATGCTATCCATGCTGTGTTATGTGTAGCAGGGACACCAGACGTTGAAATATAATCATCGATACAGTGCTTTCATTAAGTTAAGCTAGGGCCAAGGGAAACGACCCCTAGTGGTATTCTTCAAGTTTTAAATACGGATTTTCAAGACCGACTATTTAACTAATCTCCATAATACTTTGTTGCGACATGATTAAAGTTGGTACAGCGTGCATCCCTGCGCCGTTTTTATTATCTCTGGTTGCTCATAAATGCTCATTCCAGATTCGTTGTGTGCGAATCAGTGAAAGTGATATCATTTGCACTATATGGAGAGAAGATGCTGGCAATGATCACGCTTGCATGCGTCTTCGAATCGTGTTCCTCGCTTTCTAAAGTGTTATATATTGATTGGTCGTATATTTTATGCATATCATAATATTGTGAGAAAGCTAACGTCGCTACCCTTGGGCTCTAAAGTTATGGTCAAAGAACCTAGGACATGTATCATACTTGCAGGAGGGTTGGGAACACGCCTGCGTACAGTTGTTACTGATTTGCCAAAATGTTTAGCACCGATTGGGGGGAGGCCCTTTCTCGCAATTCAGATAGCTCAGTTGAAGCAGGCTGGTATAAATGATGTGGTACTATCACTCGGACACTTAGCTGATAAAGTGATCCATGAGATTACCCAAGGTCATCTCGGAGAAGATGTTCGTTTTGTAGTTGAGAACCATGCGCTCGGGACAGGCGGCGCAATCCGTTATGCAATGAACACACTGGGATTGGATGAGGTATTGGTGGTTAATGGAGACACCTACATTGAAGGAGACCTTGATCCGATGTTAACTTCACTAAACCGTGAGGCGCGGGAATTGTTCCGTATGGCCCTGGTTTCTGTTAATGATCGACAGCGATTTGGAAGTGTCGAGATAAATGATACTGGCTATGTCGGGGGAATTCTGGAAAAAGGGCAAGAAGGTCCAGGTCTTATCAACGGCGGGCTTTATCGCTTATGTAGTGCTGTGTTTGATAAGTATCCTACAGGCTCGTTCTCCTTAGAGGCAGACTTACTTCCTTTACTGGTTGCGCGAGGCTGTGTGAGCGGCTATTGTATCGCTGGTCAGTTTATTGACATAGGCGTTCCTGAGGACTACATGAGGTTTTGTGACCGGCATGGAATATCAGGCTAAGAAAGTGCTCGCTGTCGTATTGGGCCGAGATGGTGTAATCAACGAAGAACTAGACTGCGAGCACAAAATTGAAGATTTTATTCTGCCTTGGGGCAGCGTACCCTCCGTGTTAATCGAGAACAACTGCCTCAGACTCCAATCAGGAGTGATTCAGCGTAATGTGACTGAGCATATGCTGGTTCAATCGCATTTAATTCTGATAGGAGAAAAGCTGTCAGACATTCGTGTTGCTTGCACCATAGGTGTTGGCACAACATGTTTTGTATGCTCAGGCCTTGCGCTGCCACATGAAGCAATACTTTACGCCGAACAGTGTCGACCATACTTCCTTGCCGCTGCTCGCTGTACCAAAAATGAAATTAGATCCTCACGCTCCTCATGAAATCAAGAAAGATCATTCGTGCACGCGCTCCCCTTCGTCTCGGTCTTGCCGGAGGGGGGACAGACGTCAGTCCATATAGTGATGAGCACGGTGGCTCCGTACTCAATGCCACCATTGATCTCTATGCTCAGTGCATTTTACAACCGCTTGATGACAATAAAGTCATTTTTCGCGCTGAGGATAGAGAAGAGGAAGTCACTTTTAATTCCACGGATGATATAGCCGATCAAGAACCACTTAGATTACATCGAGGGGTATATCAACGAGTTATTCGTCAGTACAACAGTGGGAAACCACTATCGTTGAAACTAACCACATTTGCTGATGCTCCAGCTGGCTCGGGACTTGGAACTTCCTCAACGATGGTTGTGAGTATGCTGCATGCGTACTCGGAATGGTTGCAGCTTGGCCTAGGCGAGTACGATATTGCACATCTTGCTTATGAGATCGAACGAGAAGATCTTCGAATGGCGGGCGGCAAGCAGGACCAGTACGCGACTGCTTTCGGTGGGTTTAACTACATTGAGTTTGGTCCAGGTGACCGCGTTCTGGTAAATCCACTACGAATTAAGGACTGGGTATTGAATGAGCTTGAGACTTCGACAGTACTTTACTACACAGGGAAGTCTCGTGAATCCGCAAACATTATCCAGCAACAGATTAATAATACTAAAAGCAAGAATACTAGGTCCATTGAGGCTATGCATGACCTTAAGCGAGATGCACTTGCTATGAAAGAGGCCATACTACGTGGCGACTTGACAAAATATGCACAAATTCTTGGTCAGTCTTGGATAGCCAAAAAACGTACAGCTCAGAACGTTAGCAACCCGGAAATCGATGCAGTTTATTCTAGGGCCGTTTCTGCTGGCGCCCTTGCTGGTAAAATATCAGGAGCAGGAGGTGGCGGATTTATGATGTTTTTTGTCCCACCTTCTCACCGGATGAAGTTAATTCGTGAATTAAACATGGAGCAAGGTAGTGTACTTAACTTTCACTTTACAACCTTGGGTGCACAAAGTTGGACTATTGAAGGCTATTAACATTCTGATGGATCACAATCCATTCTGGTTTTCTTTTTGACTAATGCACTGACAAGCGAGCATGCCCTAAATGTTACAAAGTTTATTCAACGATCTATTATAATGAAAACAACAAGAGTACCTGTGCTTCAGCAATGTTAATTTGTATGGTTGTCAGTAGATCAAGATTCACCTGATATGTCAGGTAAGCACAAGAAATGGAATACAAACTTTTTTATCAAAAAAATCAAAAATGACTAATATTAAATCAGAACGAGCATTTACTCATACTCCAAGGTTGCTGCTTGTTGGTGGAAGAGGCTATATTGGTAAGCGCATTACAGAAATATGTTTGCCAGAATATGAGTTGATTTGCACTTCGTCGATCAATAGCAATGATTCATTAAAACTTGACCTGGCCAAACCTTCGTGTTTCGATTACAGTCAAGTACAAGCTGGTGATGTGTGTTTGTTGACAGCTGCAATATCATCACCTGATGTCTGCTTGTCGAAGTATGAGTACGCATGGTCTATCAACGTTACCGGTACCTCGGAGTTCATATCACGCCTCATTGATCTTGGTGTACGCATTGTTTTTTTCTCCAGTGACACTGTATACGGACAGTGTGAAACGCCATTTGACGAAAAGTTGGTATGCAATCCGGTAGGCGAGTATGCTGTCATGAAATACGAGGTTGAGAAGCGTTTTTTGAATCATAGCCAATTTAAAAGCGTACGACTTTCCTATGTTTTCTCACATGAAGATAAATTCACAAGGTATTTAATTAGTTGTGCCCAAGACAATAAAGAAGCCGATCTTTACCACCCATTTTATCGAGCCATAGTGCACCGTGATGATGTTGTTGAGGGGGTTTTATCACTAGCAAAGAACTGGGATGTGTTTCCACACTCGATCATTAATTTTGGAGGGCCAGATGTGCTATCTAGAATTGATTTTGCTGAGATCATACGGCAGCAGGTGTTACCCCAATTGAAGTACAGGCACATCTTCCCTGAAGACGACTTTTTCGTGAAGAGGCCACGTACAATTGCAATGTTGTCTCCATTTCTTCGTCAGCTTCTAGGGCGTCCTCCTCATAAACTAGCTGAAGCTGTAAAAACTGAAAATATTGCACTGGCCTAATTGTTAGGGGCGAGATAGATGAACAAAAAGATTCTCATCACAGGCATTACTGGGCAGGTAGGTTCGCAGTTTGCTGACTTCATCCTTGCCAACACATCGTATGATATAATTGGAATGATGCGATGGCAGGAACCCATGGACAACATCAACCACCTGACTATGTTAATTAATAACAAGTGCCGTATAAGCCTTTGTTATGCTGATTTGAACGATTATGCTGCCATATCCAGAATGATTCGTGATATTCGACCGGACTATATTTCGCATCTGGCCGCTCAGTCTTATCCAAAGACTTCATTCAATATTCCTATCGAGACATTGCAGACCAACATCATTGGAACAGCAAATCTTCTAGAAAGTATAAGACAACAGAACGAGATAGATGGCTTCAACCCTGTTATTCACGTCTGTTCATCAAGTGAGGTTTATGGACGTGCAAAACCAGGTGTTCCACTGGCAGAGGAGACTCCCTTTCATGGTGCAAGTCCTTATAGCATTAGTAAGATTGGTACTGATTACCTAGGTCGTTTCTATGGCGAAGCTTATGGTTTGCGGGTGTTTGTAACACGCATGGGTACCCACTCAGGTCCACGTAGAAGCGATGTATTTTTCGAAAGTACAGTAGCGAAGCAAATTGCTCTCATAGAAGCAGGTTATCAGGAACCAATTATTCGCGTGGGTAATCTATCAAGTACCAGAACATTTCAGGACTGCAGAGATGCTGTTCGCGCATACTTCCTTCTTCTCCAAGCATGTGAAGCAGGAAATGTAAAATGTGGGGATTACTTTAATATTGCTGGGGAAGAGGCATTTCAGTTACCTGAAGTGATTGAAATACTTCTTAACCTGAGCACATGTAAGGACATTGAAATCGTTACTGTTCAAGAAAGACTTAGACCCATTGATGCTGATTATCAGATGTTCGACAACACCAAGATCAAGGCTACTATCAATTGGAAGCCAGAGATTCCGGCCAGAAAGATGTTTGCAGATCTACTTAATCATTGGCGACTAGAGATCTCCAAAGGAAAGATCCCACTGAATCGCTGATATGACGTAATACAAATTTACTAACATCGCCTATGATGAACAAATCGGAACAAGCTGCACGTTGGGGCAATATATATGGTTATGTGCGAGGCTTAGTACTCTACCTTCTAAACCATGTTGTTTCTCATATACCATTTCATTCACTGAGGTTGTTTGTCTATCGGAATCTATTTCAGGTTCATTCGGAAGCTACCATCCTTCTGGGCGTAACCTGTCGAGGCTACCGTATCAAGATCGGCCAGGGAAGCGTGATAAACACCGGGACCATCTTAGATGGGCGTGGTGCAGAATTATGGATAGGAAATTATGTTGATATTGCACCAAATGTCCGCATTTGGACCCTCGATCATGACCCAAACTCACCGACGCATGCTGAACGGCCTCGTGCTGTTATTATAGAGGACTTTGTCTGGGTGGCTAGTGACTCAACCATCCTTCCTGGAGTGACCCTTGGTAAAGGTAGTGTCATAGGTGCTGGAAGTGTCGTAACAAAAGATGTTGAGCCCTACACCATAGTCTGTGGCATACCTGCACGTAAGATCGCTGAGCGCAATCGTGTTTTATCACCACGTCCACTGTATCGTCCTTGGTTCGAGTGATGAAGCAGCGCATGCCGGACGTAGCCAAACTTCTAAAAAATGGCATTGCAAATATTGCCACTGGTGGATCGGCGGCCATATTGACACTAATCGTACCTTTTTTCTTAGTGAGGTTGCTTCGTCCCGATGATTTTTCCCTTTGGATGCTTCTGTTCCCTCTAGCAAATTATTTCAACTTCATTGGTTTGGGGTTTCAGGTATCACTAAGCCGTTTCATAGCTGTTGGCAAAGCGAATCACTCGTCGAATCAGCAAGCAAGGTTGCTTCGACAGGCAATTGTTCAGGTTGCTGTTATCAGCTTGTTGGTCCTAGCAGGGTTTGGCTTGGTTTCCCTTCGACTACAAGATATTTTCCCCTCAATTAACCCCAGTCTAATTTCGTCTGGCAGACTTACGTTATTCTTGCTCTGCATTGCTAATGCCATCTCTCTTCCGTTTTCCTTATTTGGTGCAGTCTTTATAGGCATTCAACGTAATGACCTTAATGCCATCATTCAGCTATCTGCTCGCAGCTTCATTGCCATAGCTACAATTGGCTTAGCTTTTATGTCGTGTGAACTGGGCTTTGTAGCTATCGCATACCTCGTCGCAATGGTGTTGTCCTCACTTGGGCAGTATTTTTTCTTTCGCCATGTGGCTCCGTTCGGCCATACTGAGGCACCCTTTAACTCTATTGGCTCTAACCTTGTTACAGGTCGTACTTTTCTAAGCTATTCACTCAGTTTATCTGTTTGGTCCGCTGTTTCACTGTTTCTCGTTGCTGTACCAACTTCAATTGTTGGAGCCCTTGACTATGCGGCAGTAGCAGGATTCTCTCTTGCTAATACGTTACTTGCCTTCTTCATAGGCATATACAACGCACTGATCACGCCGATGACCCAATCAGTGGCTGCGCGTTATGGGAGTGCACATGATTCAGTTGATTTTCATATGGAACTGCGCCGCTTTTCATTCATCTGCACCGTGCTACTTATCTTATCATCAGCTTGGCTTATTGTTTTAGCCCCTGCGTTTATGATGGCTTGGGTAGGGCCTCAAAGAGCGTTGGAGGCGCTTCCTTTCATTATATGGCTAACATTAGCTAATGTTTTGCGTAATATGCAGAGTCCCTTCTTAGTATTCGTCATTGCGGTGGGCAAGCAATCGAAAATTTTCTGGCTGCCTATAATCGAAGCTGTAATTGCGACTGCGGGAAGTCTCTGTTTTGGAGCGACCTATGGTGCCTTTGCGGTTGGCATCTCACTTTCCGTAGCCGCAGCTATTAGTGCAGCGATAACAACCACCATTGCTGTTCCCTTAGTGTTGGGAGATCAGCATGACTACAAATCCTACTTGAGTGACTCTTTTCTTAGACCACTTACTTTGACCAGTCCTGTTATAGCAGTAGTTGTATCGCAGTCATGGCTTACTTCCCAGTCCGTGTTGTTTATTTTGATGGTTCTTTCTAGTGGAATCAGTCTTTGGCTGGTATGGCGCCGTACCACGCTTCGTGCATAGCCATCAGCTTAAGTGCTCAGCCTATCCCATTTACTTCTGTAAGGTTATCAGTAAATAATGCGTTTAAGCATTGCGCCAAAGTCAAAGGATTTGTCTTTTCGCAGGAGCAATTCGGCCCTATTCGGTATTGCCATTGTGGTGGCTAGTACACGAGGTGTTTTCGAGGCATTACTTGATCGAACCATCGCCTATTTAATACAAATAATTTTAATCTGTGTGCCCATTCTTTTAATTGAGTATCGGAGTCGGCGTATTGATCCCAAACGCAGATTTTTTAGTAAATCCAGTCCGTCAGCTGAATTTTTTTGGGTCATCTTGTTATCTGTCGCTTCAGTCTTGGTGACCACTGCTGTTAAGGGAACTACAGGCCTACAGTATTTACTTGTACTAATATTTACATGGTTTCTGCTTACGTTTGCGACTCAGCAGATTCGCAGACCAACACTGGATTATCGATTTTGCTTTTGGATTTCCACATTGTCGGCAACAGTTCTCGGCTTGGTAGGACTGCTACAACAGCTCCTTATTTTTCCTTTGGAATTGCCAGGATACACTAATCTTTACGACGTAATTCGCCCGCCTTCACTTACTGCAAGTTATCTTCATTATCCATTAGTGATTGCTATTGCAACCTGTAACTGCTATGTCGCAGTTACAACTGGGATACGCTTGGCAGTGATACCTATGATTTTTTTAGCTATGGTCACATTTGGCTCATTCTCACGCAGTGGCATGTTGATACTTTTCGCAGCGTTTGGATTGTCGATGTTGGCTAACCGTAAGCAAGCAACTCGTTCGCTCGGTATCTTTGCCGGAATTTTTGTTTTGATCATAATTCTGGGAACTCAATTAGATAGTGATACGCTTTCTATTTTGGATCGTTTAACTAGCTCTATTGACATAAAGTCAACTGGGAATGATATACGTTATGGATTTTGGCTAGAGGCACTGAAGATGTTGAGTCCATTAAATCTACTTGTGGGTAGCTATTTCGGTCTAGTTACCAACTCTGCACCTGATAATATTCGTGACATTTATGGTGTCGTTGAGTCAAGTCCGCTCCAGCAAATTCTTAACATCGGTTTTGTAGGCACAATCATTTATTACCATACTTTTTATCGTCTGATACATGGTTTTTCTAAGCACGACCATTTCTCTAAGTATATACTTGCTGCTGCAGCGGTACAGTCCCTGTTCTACCAGTCAATAGAGGTCATTCCGTTCCTTGTAATGATCATTACTACAGCCGTTTTATCTTCTTCTTTACGAAATGAAATCTCAAAATAAAGTACTCTTCATCTGTTCTCATACTCCCAGCGCAAATGCACCTGAAGCTGGTCACAAGACGGCCTGGCGAAATATAGAGCGGTTAGCCCAAGAATGTGAGGTAGACGTTCTTCTGGTAACCAATTCATCAGAACTGCAATGCATACCTATTCAGTGGCCAAATAATGTTACATTATTAGAGCCCGTCGCCGTTTCCAAGCTGGGCAAGCTGGTCGCCGTGCTTACACATGCCCGTCAGTGGTCTCCACGTTTTGCGGCACGTCTAACCCCTAATGCAATAAGAGCGGTTCAGTGCGCTTTGGCTCATACCCGATATGACCGCATCTGGTTGGAGTTCACCGAGTGCGGTGGTTTTCTTGACTTGATCCCCACAGAAACCCCAGTAACGATCTCAGCACCAGATGTCTTGATTCAATGGGCATTGAGAAGTCGTAGTTTATACAGATATCTTGCGCCGTGGATTTTCGATGACGAACTTGCCGTCTTGACTCGCGCTAACTTAGTAGAGGCTCAGTCACATAAGGATGCGGAGTTGATCCGATCTCTGTACTCCATACAACATGTTATAGTCGAGGTGCCTGCTCTAGCGATATTTCTCCGCCATCTGAGGCGCAACGCATCAACCGTGGTTCCGCACTCGATTTTGTTCTGGGGTGCAATGTCGCGTACTGAAAACAGCCGTGCTATTCTTCGTTTTCTCAATGACCACTGGCCTCGAATCGTAAATCATTATCCAGATGCTGTTCTATATATTGTCGGATCAAATCCACCAATGGAACTTACAAAATTTGCGTCATCGCAAGTCATTGTCACTGGTTTTGTTAATGATCCATCAGCCTATTTTGAGCAAGCGGCTGTTGGCATTGCTCCGCTGGAGGAAGGAGCTGGCATCAAAGTTAAAGTCCTTGAGATGCTTGAAGCTGGTATGCCGGTACTATCCACATCTATTGGAGCGGAAGGTATTTTTGAATCCAATCTGCTAACAATAATTAAATTTAGCCAATTTGGTGATGCCATAATTAAAATTTTCGACCAAACAGTCTAGCCTGTGGCACCCGAATGATCTTGGAGAGATGGGCTTCACTGACAGCATGATAGAAACGAGCTTTGGCACCACTGTCGGAGAGTTTACGGCCGCGTATTTTGATACCCTGCTCCTGAATTCCCAGCTTGCCAGCCCATTGCTCGCCTTGATCCATCAAGGCCTGGATTTTCTTTTGTCGTTGCCGGGTCTGTTCAGCGGCTCGCACAGGGTCATGAGCTACGATTAAGCGACGCCCATTCCAGCTGACTTCCCCTATAGTCTCTTGGGTTTCCTGCCCCTGTGCATGATGGAAAGGACGTAGAAGATCTGTAAATTCATAGTACCGTCGCCCAGGAACAGCCAAGATATATTCGAGGGGCTGATCATCAGCTAAGCGTAACGCCGACAGGGCCTCTAGATTATCCAAGCTAAGCAAGCCCCGGTCAG
>DAIELO010000119.1 GCA_027341705.1 Caryophanales bacterium | reverse complement strand
AAGAACTATTTTTCTTGGCGAGGTTTGCCCAAAGCGAAGGACAAAGTCCGTCAGCGAAACTGTGTATGGTGAACGTTCGGCAGAAGCTGGCAACTGCTCATCAATTGGAGGGATGAGGCCGAGTGAATTCCAAGACGGTAGCGCAACAGTATTCATTTGGTTGGATTGACTCGATCCCTATTTTGCAACCACGATTTCGTATTATACCCTGCGAGTTCTGATCTGAAAACAACGAAAAAATTCGCCACCGTATTCTCCACTCTCCGAATCAATACAGTTTACTCTACCTACCGGTACTGTCAGGTTAACTTTTTCAGGTGCACTTTATCGGACGCTTACTCTGATCTTTCCTTGAGGCATCGACAAGTGAATGAACCGGTTTTAGCTGTCTGAATGTAACATTATGCACGGATGATTTCCGAGCAAATAGAGAAAAATCCACTAGGGATCAGGAAATCTGAGATTGGTTCAAATTCCGTGATATTGCACACGCCTATGCGTGTCAGCGCACTTTGCGAGTCTTTTTTTGAGCGTTGAGGTTGATTGTTTTTATTTCTATAGGATTATCGAATCGATACAGGCAAAAACTGCTCCAGGATATCAGGAATGGTGATCAGCATATCTGCCTCACAAGCGATCTCACCGTTCACTAAACCAACACCATTGCCTTTACATATCCCCCTTTTCCAGGAAATGACTTCAGTCTTAATATCAAGGCGGTGGCCCGGTAACACTTCTTTACGAAAGCGTATTGTATGTTGTAACGCATGTGTAACTTTCCCTTTCAAGCCAGGCAGCGTTGTAATAGCTACGGTCAACATTTGCGCCATCGCTTCGAGCTGCAAAACACCCGGCATATTGGGATGACCCGGAAAATGCATTGGGAAATACCATTCATTCAGAGACAGATTTTTATATCCATGCGCATAACGCCCAGGTAAAACCGCTTCAACATAATCAATCATCAAAAACGGATAACGATTAGGCTGAAATTCCTGCAGTTGTTGACCATTTAAACTAAATACACCCTCTGCCATTTTTAACCTCGCTAACGAATATCAACCACCCGGGACAGTTCTGAAATCAACAAATAGCCATCCCACACCAGATCCATATCAAGCGCCGAGCCTATCGATACAATTCGATCAATACCAACCACTCGATGTTTGAGCAGAATGTTGCGCCAAAAATCATGACTGTAGCCAAAACAGGTCAATGTTTGAACCCGTGTTGTCACAGACTTTAATATCGAAACCAGTTGATCTTCATCAGCCATACATTCATAGAAATAACCATAACGTCCTCTAAGCTCCACCCATCGTATCGGTAATTGACGCAGTTGCGCCCTAAAAACCAGAGGTTCATCATACCAATCTACTGAATCAAGCTCATCCAGTAATACGGCATCCTTGCACGCCTGAAGTAATTTTTCTGAACCATGCAAAGGTTCACGAGGATAGCGCCGTAAAACAACAACTTTCAACGCATTCCAGAAATATTGCTGCGCATCGGCAATCAATGCTTGGCTCGAACCCGTCCAACAGATCACATGCGGTGATGAGCAAGCATTCTGATCCATCAAATAGGTATCATTATAAAAACCTTCCGCAATCCGAGCCAGTGACTCTTGATCTTGAAGAAGCAGGGAATCTGCATGCACAACACAAAAGGAAGTTCGATCAGCAAAATGGATTTCACGAGCACGAACAGGGATCGGAAATTGACGAAAGCTTTGAATCGTATCATCCCCCCCCCAAACAATACGAGCATCGCAGAGGTCGGATAATCTACGATTGATCGTTGCATCATGAGCATATTGAATACAGAGAATTCTTGAACGTAATGGAATAAAAACAGCCTGACAAAGCAGATCATTCAAAATTTCACAAGCCAGGTTCAACTGAGCAAAAAACGTTGAGGGCAATCGAACAACATTAGCATTCCCCGCAAGAAGCCCAAAAGCAAGCGAGTACAAACTATTAACAGGTACATTGCCTGGCGTGACATGAAACACTAACCCAAGACCTAGGCGAAGCAAGGAATCCTGATATTGTTTTTGTAAACGCTGAAGATTCGCACGACGCAGCCAAAATGCAAACGTTACCAGATCGGGATAACGCTTTGCTGATAAACTCTGCATAATCTGTTGGGAAAAGCATTCCAAAAACAAGCAGACAATTGCATCAAAGGGTACGGAAATACCGGGCTCATCAAGAACAGCGATATCGCCGCAAAGAATCGTTATGGCGTCAAAAGGTAGCATGGACATCACTACACCCTCGCAACTCAGCTCTAGGGACACGGCCAAGAACCTGAAAGTAGGTTCCCTTTAATCCACAGGAACAGTCATCTTCACCAACGATGCAACCTAAGTCTTCAGTAAGAATTGCGAAACCTGGATAACTGCGCGGCAACAAGGATATCAGTTGAATAAGTCCCGTGCCTCCTTTTGGCAATATCGAAAAGTCTTGATCATTGCGAATGAGAATTTCTGAAAAACTTGAAGCATGTAAATATCCTTCATGGCATTCAACAAAAATCGAACCCGTTTGTTCAACCATTCCGTAGTAGTTATGAATAGAGTGTAATCCTGTCAGTTCACGCAATACTTCCTTAAACTGCCTATGTTCTACCGCTTCATCCTGCATTTTTTTCCAACCACCACCATGCAAAAGAATGCCTTGATTCATCGAAACCCTCAGACCTTGCTTAAGCATTGGCTGAACCCAGTATTTCCATATCATAAAAGTAAAACCAAATAAAAAAATCCTCTGCCCCTCATATTTCTTAAGAAAGCGCTGTACACGATCGAAAGACAACTTCATATCCGCATCCAATGCAAACTCAATCGGCCGACCAAAAAGTTGAAACCCCCGAATAGCCGCTGCTCGGGCAGAAAACATGTGCGGATTTTCCAGGACATCTGCCGAATCAATGATCAACATGGGTAAACGGCTTTTACCAATCAATGCGCCCATGATATGATTCAGAACCTTAGTTTGCAGCAACGCCGTTTCTCGATCGAGAAAAATTTTTGACACTTGCTGGCCTGTGGTTCCAGAAGAGGTCATCGTCTTGACAATCTGTCCACGGTCAATGCTCATAAGTTCCATTTCTTTGAACATGCGTACGGGGATAAATGGAATCCGCTCCAATGTTGCCGCATCAAACGATGCATCTGTAAATACTTTATCCACAACCAGACGATAAGCACGACATGCCAACATATGATGTGCATGCAACTCCTGACAAACCGCAGTCATTATCTGACGCTTTTCTTGTCGACCTAGTGCAAAGGCTGGCAGCGAAAAAAGAGGCGACCAATCTATTGGATTCGTGTTCATCAGCTCCTATCCGTGCTTAATTCTGCATAAAGAATCTTTCCGGACTCATTCCGTGGAATAGCATTAATGTGAATTACCTGAAAAACCGAGTTATGGATAGCGAGATGTTCTGCAACGTTAATCAGCATCTGTCTATGTTCATGCGCCAACGCCGTCGTATAAATCTGAATCTGATTATCATTGCCCACAGTAGCACATTCATATCCTAGAGAACCCAGGAGCGCATCAATATCCGCAAGATTAATTCGGTTACCAAAAATTTTAACAAATCTTTTTTTGCGACCGACAATAAAATAAAAGCCATCCTCGTCTCGATAAGCCATATCCCCCGTTCTCAGGTGACCTAGGTTAAGATCCGGGAGATTGAGATCGTCAACACTTGCTGCCGTGCCTAGTGAGACATTCGCTCCAGAATAACAAAGTTCGCCCTTAACATGCGCACTCTCAATACAATGCCCTTCTTCATCTTCAAGCCAGAAACTTCCACCTGGTATAGCCAAACCGATACTACCAGCCTTTGTTAAAACAGCATCACACGGCAAAACAGCCATACGTGCAGTCGCTTCAACTTGACCGTACATGCAGTAGAAGCGAATATTCCGATCCCGACACAACAAGGCAAATTTTTTTACCAAATCAATGTGCAGAGCCCCTCCCGCCTGGGTCATCACACGCAAAGAAGGAAGCGTCATTCGCTCAAAGCGTAATCGATCTAACATCTCATAGGTATAGGGCACTCCGGCAAAGGAAGTCACTGCTGCATTTTTCATAAGTGCCCAAAAAGATTTTTCCATGAGCGAAGCTTCATTTAAGACAATCGAACAACCCTGACTTAAATGAGTATTCAAAACAGACAAACCATAAGTATAGTGCATGGGTAAGGTTGTGACAGGACGATCCGAAGGCTGAATATTCAGAATATCGCAAATGGCAGCCGTATTGGCATGGAGATTCTCGTATGACTGTCTCACAAATACGGGACTGCCTGTGCTGCCTGAGGTGGTCATTAACAAGGCCAGTTCTTCGGCGATTGGGTAGCTTGCCACTTC
>DAIELO010000118.1 GCA_027341705.1 Caryophanales bacterium | reverse complement strand
AAAAATGTCAAACAAATTTGTTCCAAAAATGATTCAGACGAATACCCACGAACATCTCTTTGAAACACATATGAATCACTTCTTAAAGCCACAAATAACATATCAACCTTAAACACAGTATTGGGTTCGGTCTGCTCGTCTGTTTCCATCTCGTCAAATAGTTGCACGATGATTTCGTGCAACTTGAACAGAAATTGACTACCCGCTAGGGCACCCTCTTCAACACCTGCCAGCAACGGCAGCTTTTTATCGCGAAAGCTCATAAACAGGCTGATTATTCCTTTTAAGCGCTTACGGGGTGGGGCAGTCTGATTCTCTTTTAAGTACACTTCAATGTCCTCAAAGAGCAGAACGATCTTGTCCTTAATTAAGTCCAGACATAAATCACTTTTGTTTTTATAACGGCGGTAAAGAGTTGCGGAACCAATTTGAGCTGCCATCGCAATTTGGTTCATACTGACTTGCTCAACACTGTGTTGTTCAAAAAGCTTAGTTGCCGCATCTAATATTCGCTTACGATTTTCAGCCGCATCGCGGCGTTCTGTTCGACCCTTTGTTTCTCCCATGTTTTTCATAATATCCAGTCCCAATATCAAATTTTTGAAACTCGTTGACAAGTGGACAATTCCCCTCTTATAATAAATGGGGAATTCCTCACTTATTATAACTGAATGCGCTAGGAGTGTAAAACCCAAGAACAAATTTCAGATAGCGGTCTGTATCACATGGTGATTATTATGATCGTGGTTAGCGTCACTGCACTATAATAACCACCGCTGACCGTCGCCCAAGGTGGTGAGGCAGCGAATGCTCGTTTATGAATAATGGGTAATCATGTAACATCGCATATAGGAAATAATTAAGAAGGTGTTGTTGTTATGCAGATTAAGTGGTTTGGTCAATCAGCATTTTTATTGACATCCGAATTTGGGATGCGCATTCTCATCGATCCGTATGATAAATTACTTGGATATAAGATGCCAAAGCCGATCGAAGCTGATATTGTTGCTGTGACACATAATCACGGAGATCACAATAAAATTCATGTAGCCTCTGGCAACTACATGCTGGTAAATGAGCCGATGGAATACAGTCATGATCATGTACTTATCAGGGGATTTAAGACCTATCATGACAAGGTGAACGGCAAGAAACGAGGCAACAATACTGTATTTCGCTTTGTGGTGGATGGGTTGACCATTGTCCATTGCGGGGATTTAGGTCACCTATTGGCTGAGGATCAAATCAGAGATATTGGAAAAGTAGACATTCTGATAATTCCGGTCGGCGGTAAAGCGACTTTAAATGGGGTTGATGCTGTCCACGTGATGAACCAACTCCATCCCACGGTGACGATACCGATGCATTATCGTACGAAGGCACTATCGTTCGTTGGCACGCTCATGTTCGATAAGGTCGATCGTTTTATTGAAGCTTCTGGTAAGAGTGCGAGCGAAATGAGTGTATTAAACGTTACCACTCATAACCTGTCTCAATATTCCGGAGTTGTCACTATGCAGTATCAGTAAAGTTGTAAGATTAGTTTTGGGACGATAACCGCTAAACTGCCGCAATTAACTACGACTACCGCAGAAGAACAGAGAAAAATGCAACGTTAGCAACGGCGTATCAAAGGTATGTCGTTTTATGCGCAGTTAATGTTGATTAAGTCAAGATGATTTATTGTACAATCGGCGGCAAGACTCGCACAAGCCAGATCAGGGTATCGTTGTATGATTATTCATTGGCATCAAATTGGCCGTTTTGCATAATCGGGCCAGAATATGCAGTAGCGATATGAGCTAAAATGTGCAGAAAATGATAGATTGCATTATAGATTAGACAACCATGAAGCTGGAGCGCCAGAAAAGGATATAAATTGGTGCTGCTTATTTTCGGTATATGCTGTTCCTTTTACTTGTGAATGGCAACGGCACAATTTATACAAGGTGAGGGTGAATGTATGAACTATGAGACGATTCAAACTACGGTAACTTCAGATAGGATTGGTATCATCAAGCTTTTTCGGACAACTAAGCGTAATGCAATTTCTATCCAAATGCGAGAAGAAATTTCTCGTTGTTTAATGGACTGGATGAGTATGGACGATGTGGCTGGTGTAATTTTTACCGGTTCTGAAGGTACATTTAGTGCTGGATTTGATCTGAATGAATTTTCTTCCCCTGAAAAACACGAACAAATCTTGCGTTCCTCATCCATCTATCACAGAAATGTGTGGCATTTTCCAAAACCCACACTTGCTGCTATTAGCGGTGCTGCGCTGGGCGGCGGATTTGATCTGGCTGTCTTTTGTGACCTTCGAATTTGTGATGATACCGCCATCTTTGGTCACCCTGAAGTCAAATTTGGGGCACCGCCTATATTTTCACCTCTCAAACGGATTGTCGGTGATGGAGTAGCCCGTGACCTTTGCTTGACAGGACGCCGAATTGACGCCACTGAGGCATTTCGAAACGGGCTTGTTTCAGAACTGACAACCATTAATGCTCTGTTGCATCGAGCAACAGAAATTATGGGCACGATTTTAGAAGCACCCGAGACAACATTGCAGTTTATGAAAAATTACCTTTTGAACTCTGGGCAAGTGTTTGATGAATGGTTTGCAGTTGAACACGATCAAGCTTTTCGTGAAGTCTTGCTAAAGAGGGCAAGGGAAGGGTTGTTTAAAAAGCCTTACTAATGGTCGTAATTTTTCAAATGAGTAGGGATATTGATTTGTGCTACACTCTATAATCCGACGATGGATGCATGAAAATACAACGATACTTGACTGCCTTTTGTTGCGTTAGTGGGCCGGTTTGTCTAATAAGAACAGAGTGAAAGGGAGTGAAATATTTGGGGATTAGAAAAGCAGAGATACAGGATGGAGATGCAATATCGAAACTGTTAAATCAGTTGGATTATCCAGACACTGACGCTTTCATAAAAAAGAAATTGGAGAAACTCCTTTCCCACCCAGATGAAGAGTTGTTGGTTTATGAAGATGGTGGCGAAGTAATTGCCTTTATTTCTATACATTTTATTCCGCAGGTTGCGTTAGAAGGTGACTTTGCACGAATTAGCTATTTCGCTGTTGATTCGTCGATTAGAAGCAAAGGCATCGGGTGTGAATTGGAAGAATATTGTACCGAACTAGCTAAGGAACGGAATTGTGACAGAATCGAGGTTCATTGTCATTCTAGGCGAATCGATGCACACAGGTTCTACACACGACAAGGATTCACTGAATCACCAAAATACTTTATGAAAAAATTATAGGACGCAAGTGTTATGGGGCGTAAACTCAAACAGCCTACGTCATTAACGGAGGTACAAATTGAGCAAGACGGGGAATTGGATATGAGAATATTTATATAGTTAGGGAATTTTGTTGCTTATTGGACTTTTGGGCCGGAATGCTCCAGAAGGACCTATCGAAACAAACGTGAATTCAATGTGAAAGCTCCACGTTGTGCCCAGCAAGGGGACAGGTCTCCTTCCAGGCACTCTGTGCTACAATGTGTATAGGTGACCCGAAGGGGGTAGACATGATGCTGAGAAAGCTTGAGGGCGCAAAGGCCGAACAGTTCAAAGAAATCATTTGCGGCGATGAGACAACGATCGTCCAAGTCGATAAAAACCGCTACTTGATCGCCCGGTTGCCTATACTAAACGAAGTTCAGTTTGATATTGAATCTGATCCTTCGTTAGCGGATGAAATTGAAGAAGCAAATAGGGATATTGCCGAGGGCCGTGTATACACCACCGAAGAAGCTATCCGAATGCTCGAGCGCGGTGATTTTGATTGATAGAACACATCAGGTGGTCGCGAAGGGCTTTAGGTACGATATCGAGCCTTACGAGTGCACGATTCAGTGTGGACGAAACCATAGAGTACCGGCGTCGTTTACTTCAAATGGTAGAAAGTAAAATTATGTTGCTCGGGGCAAGTATGCCATCGAGGGATGAACAGTATCGCGGTACATTCTTTGTGCTCGTTGATCGCTACAAGATTTATTATAAATTGAGCAATGATGGGAAAATAGCTTTTGTTCAGACCGCAAGACATACTCGCATGCAATAGAGCCTCAGTTCATACTGGACCTGTTAATGACGCCGTATGTGGCGTACTTCCTGAAAGCACCGTGAGCTCCGCAATCAGTTCTCACAACCAAAATTGCCGAGGGTACAATGGCGAATCCAGTGTTCCGCCGCTAACGGGGGCGAATGCGCAAGTAGATTGAGAACTAGATTCGCCCTAAAATTGCAAAGCTATCACTACCTCGAGAGCCATATGAACAAATTTACGAACGACAATAAGCTGCGGATCTACTTCGTAATCAAGCGAGATGGAAGCTCGCAATTTAAAATGTGATTGAGGTTGAGAGTGTATTTGGGCAAAATAAAAAGTAACCGTGGATTCAGACGTTTCTT
>DAIELO010000117.1 GCA_027341705.1 Caryophanales bacterium | reverse complement strand
AAGATCATTATTTTGATGCGGTAGCTATTGCTTCAAAAGGAACTGTACCCACATTTAAAACGAATCAGGTGCTATTCAAAACATGTGTTTCGGACGGAGATTACCAGCAAACAAAAGGGATTCGAAGTGAACAACGATTGACCACTTGCAAGATCAAGGGATTTCGGAAATTCGACAAAGTACTTTATTTAGGTCAAGACTATTTTGTTAAAGGTAGAATGTCTACAGGATATGCGATCTTAATGGATATTCACGGAACAAAGATCGATATCAAACCGATTCCGAAGTTTGAAAAGATGAAAAGAGAGAGTGCCCGAAAATCGTGGATTACGATACAAAAAATCATTCCCAGTTTTTACTCATGTGTCACTTGATACTTGTCTGCAACTACCGAAAAAAGTGACTGATACCACTCAGAAATGATGTAAAACAACTCATGCACAACATAGCAAGTAGATACCATTTTGGAATAGTAGAAATGGAAGTGGATCAAGATCAAATCCATTTGCTTGTTCCATTGGTAACGTCAGCAGAGAGACGATTCAAAGGTACATTCAAGAGCAAGGATGTAAGCCCACAACTATAAAAAAGCTGCCGAAGCGATCGGCAGTTTGAACAATACGCGATGGGGTAGTAATTGCGGCTTACTATACGCGCTCTAGGTGTGTGTAATAGTAGACAAGCGCGCGCAGCCCTTTATCGAAGTTATCAAGTGAAAAGTGTTCATTAGGGGCATGGAAATTTTCACTTGGCAAGCTGAATCCCATTAATACCACAGGCAGCTTGAGCAACCGATCAAAAGCTTCCACAATCGGGATGGATCCTCCCATACGCATGAAGTGTGGCTCGACATCATAAGCAAACTGATAAGCTTCCACCGCTGTTTGTATCGCCGGTTGATGAAAGTCTGCAATAAAGGCTCTGGCGTGGTCAGTTCTTGTCACGGTCACAGTGACGCCTTTTGGCTGGTGTGATGTGATATGTGTTTCGATGAGATCGAGAATTTTTAGGGGATCTTGATCATTTACGAGTCGACAAGTAATTTTTGCATGCGCTTCTGACGGGGTGACTGTCTTTGATCCTTCGCCCTGAAATCCACCATACACGCCGTTCAATTCTAACGTGGGGCGGGCAGTCGTGCGTTCAATAGTAGTGTAGCCGGGCTCGCCCACTAATTCCTCTAATCCAAGGTCCTGCTTGTATGCGTTGTCGTCATACGGGAGTTTGGTCAGTTCAGCTCGTTCTTCAGTATTTAAAGGAGTGACATCATCATAAAAACCATGCACTGCCACTTTGCCGTCTTGATCGTGCAGGGATGCTAATAGTTCTACCATGGCATGAAGTGCATTGGGGACGGCACCACCAAAAAGTCCTGAATGCAGGTCAGACTTCGCTCCATGTACGTGAACTTCCATGCCACACAGTCCACGCAGTCCATAACAAATGGCAGGCTGGTTTGGGCCGATAATGGTGGTATCTGATATTAGCAACACATCGGCGGCGAGTAATTCTTTGTGTTGCGTAATGAAAGGTTCAAGCTGGGGACTGCCAATTTCCTCTTCTCCCTCAATGCAAAATTTAACGTTTACAGGGAGTGTTCCTTCAATTT
This sequence comes from Caryophanales bacterium, assembly GCA_027341705.1. The sequence continues at coordinate 2,892 of DAIELO010000117.1, read as the reverse complement.
TCAAGATAGTTTCTAGTGCTTTAATGTGTAGATAGGTGGGACCCTTGTCATCAGAGGCGCCTCTTGCAAAAATTTTGTTGTCGCGAATTGTGGGGTCAAATGGGTCATTGTCCCACAGATTCAACGGATCGACAGGTTGCACATCATAATGGCCATATACTAATATGGTTGGTTTTCCCGGAGCATGCAGATAGTCTCCATACACAATGGGATGCCCATCTGTTGGGAATATGTGTACGTGCTCCATACCTGCCGCTGTCAGTGCTTCCGCAAGGAATTGTGCAGCGATTGCGACATCCTCTTTATGTACAGACAAGGCACTGATGCTTGGAATGCGAAGCAGTCCTATCAGTTCATCTAAATGACGTTGTCGTTCTGTTTGTAATTGTGATTCAAAACGTGGTTCGATCGACATGCGGGTTCCTCCTTTTTCCCATTGGCAATAGTTGCTCTTCTATTTATACCATCCTTCCCAAGATCTAACCACACCAACATGTTAAAAGGAATTGAGCAAGTGGCGTGGTATAATGAAGTAACTAATTTAACTTGAAAAGTCACCGTGTGAGAGGGGCAAGCGGATGTTTACGCGCAATCAGACTCGACCAGTTAAAGTCGGCAATTTGGTCATTGGTGGCAATGATCAGGTGTATATACAAAGTATGACGACGACAAAAACTGCCGATGTGGCAGCGACAGTTGCGCAAATTTCGCGACTTGAGGCAGCAGGAGTGGACCTTGTGCGAGTGACCGTCAATTCGTTGGAGGCAGCGCAGGCGATTCGTGAGATCAAATCAGCCATGCACGTTCCACTTGTTGCGGATATCCACTTTGATTATCGACTAGCACTTGCCGCGATTGAAAATGGTGTGGACAAAATCCGCATTAACCCTGGGAATATTGGCAAACGGGATCGTGTGGAGGCAGTGGTGAAAGCCTGTAAAACGCGCGGAATTCCGATTCGCATTGGCGTCAATTCTGGTTCCATCGAGCGTCACATATTAGAGCGCTATGGCTATCCGACAGCCGAGGGCATGCTTGAGAGTGCACTTCACCACATTCGCATCTTGGAGGAACTTGATTTTTACGACATCATCGTCTCAATGAAGGCGTCTAATGTGCCACTTGCGATTGAGGCGTATCGACTGGCGGCAGAGAGTTTTCATTATCCACTGCATTTAGGAATCACTGAATCCGGCGCGCTATTTAGCGGCACGATCAAGAGCGCGGCGGGACTGGGCACGCTTTTGTCGATGGGAATAGGCAATACGATTCGCGTTTCACTGTCTGCTGATCCAGTCGAAGAGGTGAAAGTGGCTAAATCGCTGTTGAAGACATTTGGCATCATTGCCAATGCGGTGACACTGGTATCCTGCCCCACTTGCGGAAGGATCGATATTGATCTGATTGCTATTGCTAACGACATTGAGGCTTATGTAGAAAATATCCGTGCCCCCATCAAGGTATCTGTATTGGGATGTGCGGTTAATGGGCCAGGTGAAGCGCGGGAAGCGGATATTGGCATTGCTGGAGCCAAAGGGGAAGGATTGCTTTTTCGACATGGAGAAATCGTTCGCAAAATTCCGGAACAGGATCTAGTTAGTGAATTGAAAAAAGAAATCGATGTGATGGCGGAACGCTTTGCTAGGACGGGTTCCATTGATGAATGATAGCAGCAAGATATGATAGCAGTGAACATAGGAAAAATGGTACATTGATAACAGAAGTGAAAGGAGTAGTGAACGCACATGAATACATTTTCCTTTTGGAATCCCACCCATCTTTATTATGGGAAGGGGCAAATCGAAAGTCATCTGGCGAAACAGGTGAAAAAATATGGCAATCGAATTTTGTTGGTTTATGGTGGAGGCAGTATTAAAAAATCAGGACTTTACGATAAAGTGAAAAAATTATTGGCTGCGCAAACGGATCTACAATTGTTTGAGTTACCTGGAGTGGAACCTAATCCTCGTCTATCCACGGTACATAAAGGCATTGAAATCTGCCGCAAGGAAGAGATTGATTTCCTTTTGGCCATCGGTGGCGGGTCCGTGATTGATGCGACCAAAGCGATCGCCTCCGGCGTAAAGTACGAGGGGGATGTATGGGATTTTTATGTCACACATAAACGCCCCACAGCAGCATTGCCTTTTGGTACGATCCTGACACTTGCCGCAACAGGGTCAGAAATGAATTCTGGTGGCGTAATCACCAATTGGGAAACTAATGAAAAAATGGGTTCTGGATCACCAACTACTTTTCCTCGATTTTCATTTTGTGATCCAGAAAACACGTTTACGGTACCTCTGAATCAAACAACAAATGGCATTGTAGATACCATGGTTCATGTCATGGAAGAATATTTTTCGCATACGCCTAATACGCCGTTGCAAGAGCGGTTGTGTGAGTCGGTGCTGTCAACTGTGATGGAGGCGGCCCCGAAGGCGCTTGCTAACCCTGCTGATTATGAGGCGCGTGAAACGCTCATGTATTGTGGTACGATGGCTTTGAATGGCATGATTTCGATGGGCATGACCGGTGACTGGGCCACACATGGTATCGAACATGAAGTGAGCGCTATTTATGATATACCTCACGGTGGAGGACTAGCGATCATTTTCCCTAATTGGGCTAGGTATGTGCTAGATGCAGGCACGAAACGTTTTTATCAATTTGCAGTGCGAGTCATGCATGTAGATCCGGTGGGAAAATCGGAACGTCAAGTGGCAGAAGAAGGCATCGATGCATTACGCGCGTTTTTTGATTCGATCGGAGCACCAAAAACGCTTGGTGATTACGGCATTGATGGGGAAAGCCTCGACAAAATGGCACAGCATGCTGTGCAACGCGGGGCGATTGGTGGCTATAAAGTGCTGCAAAAAGAAGATGTCGAAA
>DAIELO010000116.1 GCA_027341705.1 Caryophanales bacterium | reverse complement strand
AGGATAAAGGGAAAACGTTTGAGTACGATTTGGTACTCAGTAATCCAACACTGAAATTGCTGATTACCGATTCGTGTACGTCCAAGCACGCTAAACTCGTGAGTGAACTCATGGATAATTTCCAAATACCGCTGACACCATTTATGCAAATGGAGTCGAGCTTTTCCGCGCCCTTTTCGGATCGTATCATGCAGACAGGATGGGACGATCCAGACCAAAAACGTGCGTTAATTGCAGCACATTATTTAGAAAGTCTCGAAAAGGCAAAAGGGGAGCATGCGCTCGAATTAGATTGGGCTCTTCGAGAGAATCGTACCAAAGATGCCGCGAATTCGGTCGTTGTGCCCGAGCACATATCCCAAGCAATAAAATGGGTATGCCAATTATGACCCAAACGAAACCAAAGACAATTGATTCCGGACATCTAATCGATGATATTAATCAGCATTTCAGGGTTTTTGCTGGTCCCGGGGCGGGGAAAACTCATTGGCTTGTTAACCACATCAAACAAGTACTAGGCAAGTCCACGCGGCTTTATTCGGGGGCGCGGATCGCCTGTATTTCTTATACTACCGTTGCAGCAGAAGAGATTGTAAAAAAGATTGATGATAACAGTGATCAAGTTGAAATATCAACCATCCATTCGTTCTTATACGCAAACATCGTCAAACCCTACATACACTTAGTGACCCGTGGAGATGGTACACCGATGGTATCGGGATTACACGGCGTAGAGGAACACCATGCGACGCCCGGCAAAATACGCAGTTTGAACAGGAAGTTTCTCACTGATAACATGTCATTGGCGTTGGCTGCCGTTGAGGATTTAACATGGCACATGGATGGACAAGGGACGTTACATCTTGAGTTTAGATATCCTTACAAGTGGCTGGGAAAATTCCCGCTCGGTAAAAAATCTTTCAGTTTTCCGAAAGATGACTCTATAGAATATAAGCATCTATACTGGGATGAAGGGCGTATTCACCATGAAGACGTCCTGTACTTTGCGTACAAAATTCTTAGCGAAAATCCAGGGCTCATTAAATTCCTTAGTGCAAGGTATCCGTTTGTATTTGTAGATGAATTTCAGGATACTACGCCAATTCAAACCTGGATTATTCACCGGTTGGCGGAACATGGTTCGACGATTGGCGTTATTGGGGACATTGGACAAGCAATCTATGCCTTTGCGGATGCAAGCGTTGAAGACTTTTCTAAGTTTGAACTTCCGGGACAATTAGATTTTGTGATCGATGGTAACCGAAGAAGTACGAAACCAATCGTCGACTTTTTGAATGTGATCAGAGGACAAAGCTTGGTGCAAACTTGCGTAAGGAATGAGCCCGTGTATCCAGTAACGGTGCTGGTGGGGGATATGCACTCTAACATTTCAAAAGTTAAGTCGTGGTTGACAGAAGAAACTCCACTTCACGTTTTGGCTCGTACTCGGGGGATGGTCTCAAAGATAATTGGAGTCTCAGCGGAAACAAAGGAAAATGTCTGGAATCAGCTGCGCGACTACGATTCTGATAAAGAAGTATTTCTTCGTCGGATAATTACGTCGATGGAGTTTGCGAAGATAACGAGATTTAATTCAGCCATTGATGAAATCCAGAAAATGTTTCGAGTCCGAAACGGTGAACTTCGAAAACCGTTAAGCGGCAATGAATTGTTCGATTGGGCTAAACGCAGTGTAAGCTTGTCATTGCTGAAATACCTTATGACGAGCTTCGAACAAATGAAAACCTTACCAGCGGGGGATTTCTACAACAAGATTCAGGAATTCTTGACTGAGTCACATGGGATTAAGATGACGAAAGCGTTGCCTAGAGGGAAATTCAAACCGTATGCCGACCAATTTACATACGGTCATCTTGTTACTGGCATCAACTTGAGCGCAAATGAGATTCGAGAAATACGGACAATCCATCAAGCGAAAGGTGCTGAGTTCGATGCAGTTCTTGTGTGCTTGCAGAGTCCGGATGAACTCATAACCCTTTTAGATAGTGATATTGAGAATAGAAGTGCAGAAGAACTAAGAATTCGGTATGTCGGACTTAGTCGTGCACGTGATTACTTATTTGTCTCAGTGCCTGAACTTTCATTGGAGGCGCAGGCACGATTTGAAGTAATCGGATTAAATGTATACAGAGTGGATTAGCAAAATTTTTGCGGGGGTGGAAATAGCATGGAAAAAGAAGCTGTGCGTCTGTTGAAGACTGCTTACGGAGAAACCGCAGAATTTCGGCCGGGACAATGGGATGCAATAGACTCAGTTCTCCACCAAGGGAAGACGTTGGTTGTCCAGAAGACCGGATGGGGAAAAAGTCTCGTGTATTTTTTGACCACAAAATTGCTTCGCGCGCAGGGAGCGGCCCTACTATCCTTATTAGTCCGCTACTCGCCTTGATGCGCAACCAAGTAGATGCTGCGGAAAGGTTCGGAGTGCGATCGGAAGTGATAAACAGCGACAATGAGGGAGATTGGGCCTCCATAGAGAGTGATTTCCGCGACGACCGAATTGACCTCTTACTTATTTCTCCCGAACGGTTGGGAAATCGTCGGTTCGTTCGACTTTTGACCGACATGGAGCTGTCGATTGGCATGTTTGTTGTCGATGAAGCCCACTGTATTTCCGACTGGGGACACGACTTTAGACCAGATTACCGAAGAATCGTTCGCTTAATCCAACGTCTGGCTCCGAATGTGCCGGTCTTGGCGACTACCGCGACGGCAAACGACCGTGTGGTTGCCGACATCCGCGAGCAAATTGGTGATGAACTTCGTATCTTGCGTGGTCCCCTTATGCGCGAATCATTGGCCATTCAAGTCATTCACCTTCCCGAACAGGAAGCACGTCTCGCATGGTTGGCTGAAAACATTCCAAACATTCCATGCTCTGGTATTATCTATTGCCTAACCATTGCGGACTGTCGACGGGTCACTTCTTGGCTTCAATACAAGGGCATACTAGCCTTTGAATACCACTCAAGATTGAGTCCCAGCAATGAAGAAACGAATCGACTCCGCCTACAGCGAGAGCAAAAACTAATGGACAGTGAGATCAAGGTCCTCGTTTCTACCATAGCGTTGGGTATGGGATTTGATAAACAAGATCTTGGATTTGTAATCCACTACCAGACACCAATGAACCTGGTTAATTACTATCAACAAATTGGTATAGCCGGACGGGATCAATCTATGGCTTACGCTATCCTTTTGGAGGGACAGGAAGACCAAGGCATCGTGCGAAGTATGATTGATTCGGCGTTTCCGAGCATCGATAAGATGCGAGAAGTGCTCATGGTGTTGGAAGATGCAGAAGATGGTCTGAAGGTCAATCAAATTCTCGAGAATGTCAATCAACAGAAGAGCATGGTTGAGAAATGTCTGAAGCATCTAGAGCTTGACCAAGCTGTTACAAAGGAATGGAATGGTGCAGTCCGGTACATACGAACAACAAACTCCTGGGAACCGGACGTTGACCGTATGCAAAGAGTGATGCTAGACTAAATAGTAGACACAGCGAATTGAGAATGTAAGAATAAGGTGATTTCAATTCGAGGTGTGCAGAATGACTCAACAGAAGCAGTATGATAAGGAATTTAAATTAAACACCGTGCAGTTGGTTTTGGCGTCGGGGAAGCCCATAACCCAAATCGCTCGTGAGTTGGGTATTTCTTCGAAAACATTATATGGTTGGATGGCGCAGTATAAGGACGACCCGAAACATGCTTTCGTTGGCAGTGGGAACCTGAAACCGGACGACAAGGAATTACGAGATAGGCAAAAACGCATTCGTGATTTGGAGGAGGAGAATGCGATCTTAAAAAAAGCCATGCGCATCTTCACAAACGACCGGAAGTAAGGTACCCGTTCATCCATGAACACCGCTTCGCGTTTTCGGTCCAGAAGATGTGCCAACTGTTCAACGTATCTCGGAGCGGTTATTATCAGTGGTTGAAGCGTCCGGAGAGCAAACGCTACCTCCGCCGCAAGGATCTGAAAAGTCGGATCTATGAAATCTATGTGCGGTCGAGACGGCTTTATGGAAGCCCCAAAATCACGCAGAGGTTACGAAGGGAGGGGATCTGTGTTTCGCAAAAAACGGTCTCTCGTATGATGCGAGAGGAAGGGTTGAAATCCCGTACAGTGCGCAAGTATAAGGCAACGACCAATTCAAAACATAATGATCCAGTTCAGGACAATGTACTGAATCAGACATTTGTTGCGCAAAAACCAGGACAAGTATGGATGTCAGATAGTACCTATATCCCTGCTGACGAAGGGTGGCTCTATTTGGCCAGTCTAGAGGATCTGTACACACGTAACATTGTGGGATGGCACGCAGATTCAAGGATGACAAGAGAGCTTGTGATTCAGGCGCTGGAGAAAGCCTATTGGCGGCAGAAACCAACAGGGCCAGTGCTTCATCATTCGGATCGTGGCAGCCAGTACGCCTCTCACGAAGACCAAGAGCGTTTGAAATTCTATGGGATGCAAGGCAGGATGAGCCGCAAAGGCAATTGTTATGACAACGCCTGCATCGAATCATTTCATAGCATTAGTAAGCGTGAACTGGTCTACCTAGAAA
>DAIELO010000115.1 GCA_027341705.1 Caryophanales bacterium | reverse complement strand
TCTTCAATAAAAGCAATCATTTGCGGAACGGGCGGTCGAGCTCCGCCTGCGCAAAATACGCCGATGCCTTCTTCAATATCTCGTTGGCCTGTCTGAGCTCGCGCACCTCGCGTTCAAGCTCCTTTATCCGGGCCAACTGCGCGCTTGTCGGGCCAGGCCGCTCACCACCGTCACGCCCGGCCTGCTGGCACCAGGCACGAAGACTGTCGGCCGAACAGCCCAACTTGCCGCAAATCGCAGCATACGCCGCAGATTCGCTCCGGTAATCCGCGCGATGTTCCAGGAATAACCGCACCGCCCGCTCGCGAAATTCCGGTGAATAAGGCTTCGAGATCTTTTTCTGTTCCATAAGAGACAATCCTCTGAGAGTTTTCCCCTCCGGTAAACCCGGGGCGGTTCAACACCATCCGCCCGCACTCTTCACTTGGCTACCGCCGCCAGCACCGGAGGTGTTGCTCTGGCCGCCATCGCCAGCCGCGGTGAAGGGGGGTGGCGTCGGCCACACCACGACCACCCCAGCCAACATGCAATTAACGACTTTGAAGGTGGATCGCTCTTCGGGGGCTTACCAGGTGCACGCGTGATGTCATAACGCATTCCTTGAAAGCAAGCTGTGGGGGTGTTAGGTTGTGCCTGTGTGTGCTTAGCATTTTTTTATGAATGCTAAAAGGATGTCTGCAAACTAAAGCGCCCAATGAAAGGCCAATCAATGACAGATGTTTCTACTGATACCGTACTGGCTACAGGCACGACTACTTCGCGCGCATTAAATGCAAGATTTTCAGATAATTTAAACCTACTTGACTTTGGCGCTGATCCAACCGGTGCAAGCGATTCAACGACTGCGGTACAAAACTGGTTAAACGCAACCACGACACACAACAAAGCGGGTTATGCGCCAGCAGGCACGTATTCGATCGATGGTGCAGTCTCTCTGCCTACCGGCAATTTCACGATTTATGGTGATCCAGGATGTACAGAGTTTGTATGCATCGGATCAGGGCAGTTCTCAGCAACTTCCCTGGGCATAATGAACATTATCTGACTTACGTTCGTAGCATCTGGAACTAAGCGCGCTGTCTTCTTCAACTATACAACCACTGGGCCCTGGGAAACGTCACAAGGTTATATCAAAGACTGCACATTTACCGGAAAAAACACTACCGCCGACGCGGTGGTTGCGGGTACGTTCTTAAATCAATTCGAATTCATGGGATGTCGCTTTAACGAAGGAGGCACAGAAACAAGTCTTTACATTTACGGAGAAAGTTTAAATATAGGGCTGAGCTCTTGCTATTTTTACGGAGCTATTCAGAAATCTGGAACAGCGATCCTGTTGGATGGTCAGAATGGCCCTATTGGTATCCAGGGCGTGCGGATAACCAATGTCTATGTTTTTGCATACGAAATCGGGATGAGCTTTCAGAATGGCATCGACAGCCTTGGGATTGTAAATTGCCTCGTTGACCAATGCGGGACCGGTCTTTCGATTGGTGGAGCTGCTCTTGTCGGAGCAACGAATTGCTTCTTTGGTATTAATGGCTTTTATACCCCTACACAGGTTGCGTTGATATCTGGTCTTGAGTCTGGTTCATTCACCAATTGTACCTTTGCTGGCACCTCCGGTGAAGAATATGGGGTTAACTTCACGGGTACATCAAGCAATGCATCGTTTAAAGATTGCCAAATTACGAGTTGTGGCACAAATTTTAACAACACAGCGAGCGTTGGTCGCTTTTATCAAATCAATTGCGGAAACGCGACCAACGTTGGCCCGGATAATTTTCCAGTTACAGTTAACTTTGGCAGCGGCTTGAATTCATATGGACCCGTAACATTTACTTATGGAGCAACAATTAGCGGCCTGAACACTATGGCCGGATACTATATGTCGAATAATTCGCTTACAGGTTCAGTGACGTTCAATACCGAGGGTGATTACAACTGGCAAAATCCAGAAGGCACTTATGTGTTTGTTCTACGGGCCAATAACCAAGTCCTTACGGGAAACCAAAGCATCGACGACGGGTTTGGAAACGCTGCATTTAAAGGTGTTGTACATGCCGGAAGTGGCAACGCAAATTACGTATATCTTGCTGGCGCTGCTACAGGCCAAGATCCCACTGTGGCTGCAATGGGGTCCGACGAGAATATTAATATCAATCTTGTGCCAAAGGGAACAGGGTTTGTGTACTTAGGTGGAAACGCCAACGCTCCTGCTTTCTGCGGAGGGGGGTTCTCCAATAACGATGACGTCACATGGACGGCCGGAACGAGCGTCCCTACAGCGACGCAGATAGCTGGCTCTCTATACTCCCGAACAAACGGTCCAGTAGGTGGGCGCCTTTATGTCAGTGCTGGTGGCGGAGTTTGGAATGCAGTTCCGGGCGTTTAATGCACGATGGGGGGCAGCTTCGGCTGCCTCTCTTTATGTTTTGTTTTGTGCCCCACGTTTTGTTAGATTTGTCCATAGTGCTTAGACTTGATTAGTAAAATGGCGATTTTTTGACGATCAAAAATAATCAGGGCTGTGCCTCCGGTATCAGTAAGCTCAGGGGGATGCAGTTGATATTAAAAGTGGCAACGCTTAGCCTCTTTTCTAAGATGTTTTATAAACAATAATTTCTGCTCGATATCGTTACAGTAAGTGCTCTGGGATAAAAAATGGCTTTGGCTCACCGTAGATTTCAACTTGGTCAAAATGCATATAATGGCGAGCTAGCAAGCGAATTCTGACGTATCGACCGAAAAAAGGTAAAAGAGGTTCAAATATAAGAGGTTTACCGTCTATGCCTCCAAATGGATCTAATTCTTCTCTGCGATAAATTTCACGAATGTTGTCTCCTCTTGTTCCGATTTCAATTGTAAGGCGAGACGATCTTTCCGCCACACCGGGGATATCCATGCGGTTGAATATCTTGATTTGAAAGATACTGAAAATCTCGCCGAGATCAACTATCCACCAAGGTGCATCCTCTACATCCGTGTGAAAACCCTGTCTGCCGTTTATTACACCGTTTATGGCTCCGCTAGCATCCAGTTCATGAGTTTGCGAAGCAGACCATTGGCAAATAGAACTCTGGGTAGCGATTTTACCTCGAGAGATGTTTTCTCCGAATTGCAGAGCCTTATTCGACGAAGCCGGACTTCTAATTGTTGAGCCAATCGGGTAATCAAATTTAACGTGAGCAGACGACGTTTTGCTAGAACCATGGTCGATAAGCTCAAGTATTTTGACGGCAATTTTTCTGGGGTCTCTAAGCTTGTAATTCTGCGTAAAGTACGTGGAGGGGCCTAAGTCTGTAACCCCATCTATTGGATAAAGATATTGACTGTTAAGTCCATTTACTTCATCCGACATCGTATAATTTGTGACAACTTTGGCATTATAGTTGATTCCGATTAGATTTGGTTTTGTCCACGAGAATATACTGGTGTGCAAGCACGATGCCATGGAGCTGACAATCCATTTTCTCTGTACGAATAGCTCAATTTGCTCAAAAAGTGACAATTGCTCTGGATAGACAATTTGTATCCCGTGCTGTTGCAGAATATCCGTTACCTCGCTTTCATTTGAAAATCGCCATACGCCCGAATTTAATTTGGCCTTAGACAAATAGACCGGCACAGATTTATTTCGGTCGATTTCGTTTGGTTCTACTGTTGTGTATTTGCCTATTTTATTACACATCTCAGCGAAGATTGTATGTGCATAATGTTCCTCTTCGAAGCAAGGAGCGGCTATGATCAGGCGTTTTATCTTTGTAGGTTCGCTAAATACGACGAAGTCGTCGGGCGTTAAACCAAGGCGACGAAAACAAAAATCTATGTGGGGGAACGAGAACCAATGCGCTGGAGGAGTTTCTTCATGCATCAAAATTTTACATGCAGGCCTTTTGTCTTTTATGTACGGCCAAAATCTTGATAGCGAACTGAGTAGAAAGTGTCCGTAGTGCGGATGAATCTTTCCTCCGAAAAAATAGATGTCATCAGGTGCATACACTGTTATTGAAAGTGGATCTACATTTGTAACTTCATCCTGCATTGCTAGGTATCTATTATGGTGCCCGCGATAAAAGCCAGCCGCTGGGATTAGTCGCCTGTCATCACCGAAAATGCCCCAACCACGAGAATTGGTGGCGGAAGGTGATATGCATAATACATCATGGCGTTCTTCAATTGCCGGTTCGTCTCGGTAAACGTTATGTCCTCCAAGTTGATCGTCGCAACGCATTAGAATCATTTTCTGCCCTGTCTAAAATGTAGTAGACTCTGGAACGGCTACCCACCTTGCATTCAATTTAACTATCTGAAAATTTAAAGTGAGTAGCCTTCTCGCCGGGAAAGTCATCCCAATGAGGTGGGTAAATCCACGCACCGTTGAACCAAAAGACAGCAATTGGCGCGGACACAAAAAGACGCTTTATAACTACCATTTGGCGTTCGTATGTGCCTGGTGGAAGTTGTTCGATTGGTACCCAGTTACTCATGGATTGTTCCACGAAAGCGTTTTCTTTTAGTATCGGGCGCTCGCTACTTAACCCCTTATACGATGCAAGAAACTCCTTTTGTAAGCTATGATAATATTCATATGCGGCTGGATTTCTATCGAATAAACTTCTCCAAGATTGATTTGTG
>DAIELO010000114.1 GCA_027341705.1 Caryophanales bacterium | reverse complement strand
AAAAGCGGATGTTGCCACAGCTTTTTTAGTGGGATACCCCATCCACATCAGCATCGGACTAATCAAGGTTCCACCGCCAAGTCCAAGCATTGCACCCAAAAAGGCGGCAAATCCTGCGACCAAAATCCCGAGTAGTCGATGTGTCCAATTGGGATTATATTCCGTCAACTCTGCTTTTTTAGTACTCATCAATGTTCGGATGCCAGCAAAAAAAATCATCAGAACAAACAAAACAATAAGCACTCGGTCATCAATCAAATGTGCTACGATACTACCAACTGGGGCAAGTAGAAGCGCTGCAAGCGCCATCGGCCAACCTCCCCGCCAATCGACGAGTTGATTGCGACCGTATGTGATGAGTGCCACTAGCGTCGTTAACCCATTTAGCAAAATACCCACTGGTTGTGCGACTGTCTTCAAGGGATACCCAAACCACAACAAAATAGGAACATGAAGCATTCCACCCCCCATCCCGAGCATCGCGAATAAGGCAGAAACAAGGAAAATCAGAACAGTCGCTACCACTAACACCAAACATCACTATCCTTTTCGATTGACTCTTCCGTTAAAGCAGGTACCGCACAGCGTGTGACCATCGAGTTCCTTGGCATATTCGACGACTACCATCTCACCGCAATCTTCACACTGCGTGGCATTAAAGGATTCAGCCGCTTTTTGCACCGGATAGTTTTCAAATACTTGGACATCGAACATTTCATGCCAATCATGAGCGACAACATCCTCAATCAATGGTTCCACCACCGACGGGTCTAACTCAAAAGGAGGAATGCCCTGCTTACGCTGTTCAAAAAATGGCATCTCCAAGCAAACTTTCATGCGGTCATATTGGGATGAAATACGCACCGCACGCTTCGTTTTCGTATCGATCAGTGTCAGCGCAAACTTGCCTAACGGTTGTTTCTCAATATTGCCCTTGCCAAACGTGCAACCGGTAGCAAATTGTATGCCGTCTGCAAAACACCCTGAAAAGTGGTGATCACCAATTTCTACGATTGCTTTTAATTCACCGCCACCACGCGCACGCTGCACTCCGAGAATATCCATGGCAAGATGACCCGCGCGTAGTCCTTGAGGCATCGCTGGACATTTGTGTCCATGAAAATATTGTGCACCCAGAAGTTCTTCTGGCGTAATGGCTGTCTCGTGTTGAATGGAAATTGACATCGGATAACCTTCTTTCATTTTAGATGTGTGATTATTCTTGTTCTGCTAACGAATGGATCAATGCCGCGCGTTTGCTTTCACGAATAGTGTAAATCGTAAATTTGCCGATCCGATTCGTCACAATCACTCCGCCACGATCCAACACCTGCAGATGATGGGTCATCGTCGATGTGGGTACCGCAGTCAGTTCCACCAACTGACATAAACACAGCTCGGATATCAACAGCAGACCGATAATCTTCAAACGTGTGCTGTCTCCAAGTGCCTTGTAAAAGTAAGCCTGATTGGCCAGATCATCCGGCGTATGGAGCAGCGAAAACGATGCTTCATACTGCCCCTTCACCTCCGCAAGTTGTGCCGGCGATAGCATGGGTGAACTCATAGACGCTCGCTCGATGGGTAACACCTTGTTGTACCCTCCTTCGTCATGAAGTAGTGATCACAACAATATTATAAAACTAATTTTATAGTTTTATAAATAGTACAAAAGAACTACCTGTGACCGCACTCAAGCCATCACCTCATCATTCGCGAGGCGCGAACAGCCACTTGTCCCGACCAAGCGCCCTCATACTTGCCTTTTGGTACATTCGCTACCACCAAGTCGCCTGTCTGAAAGCCGAAGTGATGTTTCTTCGCTTGGCGGTATCCTTTCGGGAATCCATACTTATCGGTGTTACACATCTGCCTTGTCCCTCGTCCTTTGGCACTCCAGACTTGCACGATGGTCGGCAAACTCGTGAAGCGTTCTGGCGTACTCGCGCCCACACACAACGCATCATAGTAATGCTCTTTGGGTAACTCATGCTGAATCCGCTGGTATTTCGTGCGCCCACCAGTTCCTGCCTCGATGGGTAATCCCGTTGCCCTTAGCTGTTCGTATAAGCGCCACCTTGTCGCATTCATCATTGCCGCATCCTTGAGCGGCTTATTTGCTTGCGCTTGGATATGTGGGAAACCGTGTTCCTCTGCGGTTCGCTTCCCTTTCTCTTGGTTGCAGTCGTGACAGGCAAGTGTGAGATTCGAGACACGATTGCTACCGCCACGAGATTTTGGTGTGATATGCTCAATTTCTAGCGGCACATCGGTGGCACCACAGTAGACGCAAGCACGTCCCCATTTCTCAAGTAAATACTCGCGAACCTCATACCCTGTTAACTCGCCTTGCTGATACTCCACACCGGAGATTTCGGGGTTCGCCATCAACTGTGTATCAAACTTAACATTTTCTACGCTAATAGCTGAGATGGGCATGGACTTTCTCATCTTGGCAACTACTTTCATTGTTTGGTTGACTCTCGCCTCTAAACTTGGTGGCAACCAACCTGCCTTGCGTTTGCGGTTGAGAAACCTCGGTTTCCGATAGCGAGTCTTACGGTTTCGTCTTGCCCGTCGAAGAGAACGGCGACCATCTAGTTTTGCTTTGATGCCAACCTTGTGGACGATTTCGCCTAGCACCAATGCTTTTATGCCGTTATCGCCGTCTAACGTGACGGATACCCCTGTGGTCTTGGAACCAGGGTCTAATTTTAAGCGTGTAGATTGTAAGACCGACTCCTCTTGCAGACGGTCAATCAATCGAATGGTAAACGGAACCATCTTGTGAACTCTCGCCCTGCCGCGTTCGAGTAGCAATCTTGCACGTTTTTCAGAACACGGCATGAGTAGCTTTTGATGCTTATCCAATACAAAGACTGCCATATTGCGACTTCCTTTCTCCCTTACGGGACTTGTGACGCTTACTTTCGTAAGTCTCTCCTCGCCAATGTTCAAAGAGGTCGATTCATCCTGCTGCACCGCTTGCGTCTCCCCTGCTTGCATTTAACAGCAGACCATAGCGCATGGGACTGGAGAAGCATCCCGTGGTATGCACTCTTCGAACGTAGTCCTCGAAAGACTTAGGCTGGTCATAGTTGGGCTTTTTACAAGCCCCGCGCTTTAGCGCTGGGGTCTATGACAGTAGCCTACCAACCAAAGCGCCAAGAATGCCAAAGACAACACTTGTCACCACATATACCACGGCAGTACGTGTCAAACGTCGGTCCATCAGCGTCACTGATTCATACATCAAGGTGGAAAATGTCGTAAACGCCCCCATAAACCCTAAACCAAAAATGCTGACCAGCCAATTATCCAACCACTGATTATCGATACTAAGCGATAAAATCATCCCTAATAAAACCGAACCGATCACATTGATTAAAAAAGTGGCGATGGGAAACGATTTATTCCAGTATTTATTAATCATATTCATGACAAAAAATCGCGTGACCGCGCCGAACAAGCCGCCAACTGCTACTCCTACCCACTCAACAGTCATAATTGCCTCCGATATAAAGTAATCCAATTATATGGTTTCTTCTTCAGGCTCTTCGCCCGCCAGCCGTATACCCAACCATATCGCCCCAAATCCGCCCAACATACTACTAGCAATATACATAACACCCACGCCAATATTTTGTTGCAGTAAATTCAGTGACTCCACAGAGAATGTAGAGAACGTCGTAAAAGCCCCAATGAATCCCGTGCCAATCCCTACCCGAACCCACTGGGGAATGCGATATTTCCAGATCGAAATCGTATAAAACCACGCTAACAGAAAGCTGCCCACCCAATTAATCAGTAGTGTCGCTACGGGGATTTGATCAGTAGCGCTTGATCGCAAAAGCATTTCGATCGTTTCTCTCATTAATGCGCCTAGAATCCCGCCCACGGCGACCGCTAAATATTGCTTTAATTTTTCATTTTGAATGCTAAAATTCATTAATTAATCTCCTTAAATTGATGACGAACCATGTTGTTTTCTAAACCGCTCCTTGCTTTGTTTGAGGATCTCCCTTGCCTCTAATTCCCGTTGCCAACCGTTAATGACTGATTTTTTGCCCTCTAATTGTTTGTAAACTTCGAAAAAATGCAAAATTTCTTTTTGTGTGTGTTGTGGCACTTCAGAAAGCGTAAAAATATGCGCAAATCTTGGATCATTGGTGGGCACAGCCAAGAGTTTATCGTCTGGCTCATCATCGTCACTTATCTTTAATACACCAATGATTCTGCACTCAATCACGCAACCAGAAAAGGTCGGTTCCGTTATCAGAATCATAATGTCTAGTGCATCTGTGCCCTCCGTTAATGTGTTCGGTATAAACCCATATTCAAAAGGATAATGAAGCGGAGAATGCAACACCCTTTGCAAGCGAAATTGACCAGCTTCCTTATCAAACGCATACTTATTTTTGGATCCCTTCGGCACTTCCACTACCGCATCGACAATCAACTCCTGATTATGATGCACAGTTCCATTCAATTGACGAAGTGAACACTCCATCACACCATTTTTTGTTGTTCCTGAAATCGTGACCTGTATCCATTCCCCCACTGACATCATGGTGGAAGGATGCTCAATTTCAAACCAGGCAATCTCGGCAAGCGGAATAAACGCCCGCTCGCCTCGAAGATCAAT
>DAIELO010000113.1 GCA_027341705.1 Caryophanales bacterium | reverse complement strand
GGTGACAGTGTTTTTGCTTCTTTCCACTACCGCATATACACGCATCGTTCCTTGACATGAGGTTTACCTCCCTCGGGCGAAATTATCTATCTCAATAATAAAGGATGAAATAACGGAAATCCAGTCGATGGGAATTAAGCAATGAGAAAACCACTGCAGTTTTGTTGAGTTTTTTCCGTCACTATGGAAGTTGAACCAATCAAAAATATGTAAAGGGGAGATTTGACCATGATAGCTGAAGAGTTGGTGGGGCGCGTGTTGTTTGCGGTGGATCCGAAAAATAAACGGGGTTTGTATGCACGCGTTTCAGATATGCAAACTGATGCACAACCCAAGCAATCTATTGGCGAATTCATCCATCACGAAGGTGAACAAGTTTGGTGGGCACAGCGTTGGCTGCCACGGTGGCTAGCAGAAGTCCTGATTGTCGAAGAAGCGAACGACGGGATGTGGCGACTGATCAAGGCGGAGTGGGATCCTTCTTCCTCTCCTCCGTGGAATGAAAAAAGCAGCAAAACCTTTCGTGTTTAATCACAATGTCAACATTAGACGCTGCATGTCGGCGGTGAAATAATAATCGCCGATATGCACGATTTCCATCAGGATTTGCTGTTGTCGTATAGGGCGCATTTTTTATAATCGTAGCCCTTACAAAATTGTTTGAAGTGATTATAATCGATTTTTTTATCTTTCTTTGCGACACAGACATAGTTTGTATCGCTGAAAAAAGACCCTGGAATTTCTTCGGAATACGGGCAACTCATGCCATCACCTCAAATCTGGATATTGTTACAAAACTGATTTTACTTCAATAGAAGTATTTGGACAAGGTGATGATGTATGGAAATGCGAGTATTAGAGCTTCGAAAGCGGCGCGGAGGGGACTCAAGGCGATCTGTCAGAAGCGAGAGGCATTGCATTGGTTAAGATGATATGTGAAGAATGTACAGGTGCGATTGGGGTAAAAATCGCTGAAGTTGGCGGTAACATACGTCGATCCTTAAGGGGGGTGGACTGAGGGGTGAGGGTTATCCCTGTTTTACCCCCGCTAAGTGGAGAGATTTTAAATATCAACCGAAAATGGCAAAAGGGCTACTTGCTCACTCAGATTAATTTTTTTGATTGCTTTCTTTAGATCGAAGGACGAACTTTCGTAGGAATAAGCGATACACAAAATTAATGCTCGATCCCACGTGTATGCGGCTACTGTATTCTCGACAAAAGGAGTATTCGAACATAAAAATGGAAGGTCGTATGAAAAGTAAGTCCTACACACAGATGGTCTGACGGGATAAATTGCGCACTTCCCATCAACCGCCAGAAAGGGGCAACCAAGGTGTTGTTGAAAATATAAGTTTTTGAATTTGTTACTAGCATCCAGTTCGGGCGCAAAGCCAGCATGAAGATAATGTTGGTGCCATTTTTCAAAATTATCTTTGATTTGTATCAATTGATCGGTGGTTAGATTTTTTCGCATCCAGGTTTCGATGACTCTTGACTCCATTTGTGTAACGTGTATGACGTGATTGCAACAATGGTGGCATCCGATGGGGCAGGATGGGGGATTTGTGAATTCGTATTTAACTTGATCCAGATGTGAGTCGATTTCGGAAACGAGTTGTAAGTAGACAAATAATTCTTCTTCTGCAAGTAGCTGAGGGTATGTTACATCATGAATTTCAAACCTGGGATTCGTTAAATAATCAAGGAACCAATATTCTGCATGTTTTTGATGAGAGTCTAATGCTTTTTTCACAATACTCTTCAATTTAATCCCCCACTTTCATGTTAGGAGTGATAAACCACGTCTATAGCAGCGGCTCAAAAATACCTTGAAGATCACGCCGGCGAAATGACGGTTTTTGATGAGGCTATGTGCAACGCCACATTATTAACTTGTGCCACTCGTTTTTGGAATATCAGAAATCAATATTTAATAACGCCAGAAGAAGAATGGCAATTGCCATCGGAATTTGCGCGGGTGCTGTATGACATTCCTTAATCCGTATGACCCCAGTCGTAGCTTTTGCAAAAATCTCTGACGACTTCGTCGTCCAATTTCTTATCTTGCTCTGCTAAGCAAAAATGTTCGGTATTACTAAAAAAGCCGCCCTCAACCGTTTTTAAGAATAAACAAGACATAGCTCCACCTCGTATTCAGGAAAATTTATCTATTCAATATTACTTCAATAGAAGTATTTGGACAAGGTGATGATTTATGGGCATTCGATTGTTAGAGCTACGAGAAAAGCGGGGATGGACGCAAACCGATCTTTCTGCGGCCAGTGGTGTTTCCCAGCAGTTCATCAGTGCGGTGGAAAGAGGAGAGCGGGTACCAAATGTGTTTATCGCGCTCAAATTAGCAAGGGCACTTGCGATTGCCGTGGAGGACATGATCGAGGCATTGCCTGACGAAATCAACGGCAAGGATTGGCCTCATTCCTGAAAACCACTGAAGTTTTGTCTCGTTTTTTCAACCACAATGGAAGTGAGATCAGTAAAACATAACCAATAGGAGGAGTTTGGGTGGCTCGAAAAAGTAAATGGATGATGTCTGCTTTATTAATTACGCTGGTCGGCACCACTGCAACTGGGATCGTGGATGCCAAGGATCAGCCGACAGTACACAAGGTGTCAACGCAGGCCGCGATCCTGTCACCTGTCGCCGTCACACTTGCGCGTGTGGTGGAAGCTGACAAAGTGTACACGGCAAGCGGGAAATTAGTGATGTTGCCGCGGAACCGACCGGATATGTTCGCTGCGTGGTGGTGTCCACACTGTCATGCCGCTCTCTTGCAGCTAAAGGCAGACAACGAATTAGGCAAGGTGAACCTGATCAGTATTTATGTGAGCGGTGATACATCAAAGCCGGTGACCACGTGGAAACGGGCGCGGGCTTTGACGGAGGATGCGTTGCACCAACTCGGCGTAAACATTCCGGCGAGTCACATCTTTTTAGCCATGCCGAACAGCCCCATCAACACGCAAATTCGCGGGGTGCCGACGCTGTGGAAGTTCGGTAAACATGGTGTGTCGGAAATGGTGGGTACACCGAGTGGACAGGCAACATGGATACAGGCGCTGGTGTAACCGCCCTAGGAGCCCCACGGTGGCATTTTAATGGCTTGCAGCGCCTTTTTCAAACGAAACGGACATCGACGTGCTACTAAGTGTGACAATTTTGATCGGAGGGATTTTTATGAGAAAACCATTGGCAATGACCGCGGCGATCGGAGTAATTCTCATTGGCTCTGCGGCGCTTGCGGGTTGTGGGGCAAATCAGCATATCATATCGGCACCTGAAAACATCCAGCACAGTTTACCTGCGTCATTTCAAGCGAAGTTGTCCGCACCACAGTCTCGTCTAAAACGTATGTCCACGTTACCGGTTACTACCGCAGACATCAGCAGCACCACACAAAATGTCTTATACATTGCCCCTACAGAACAATATGCCATTGCACAATTCATAGCTGTTTGGGACAAGCTCTCATCGAAACCAGCGGTCGTGTGGACGGGTGCCACAGAAACAAGTGCGAAAGCGATTTGGGCGAAAGAGGGGTACAAGGGGAATCCACTGCCCACCACCGACACATTTTTTGTGATGCAATCATTGCCCACGCCGGACGCGTATCATCGCAAAGGGAAGGTGTGGCAAGAGGAACCTGGCATTACGCCAAACAAGGATATCTCATTTTGGGTCACGTTTTTCGAGAACTAACCGATCTAGGGGGAGGGGATTTTGATGCTACGCAATATGATCAAAATCATTTTTGGATTGTTAATCATGGTGGCTGCGTGGAGCGGATTTCGCGACATGATGTTCATGCCACAAAGAGAGCCTATATGGGTAGTGGGTCAGGTGTTTTTTGTCCTCTCATTACTCATTTTTATCGGGATGGAATCACTATCCCGCAACCGCTTCACGCTGAAAGCTGTATCCAACGGAAGCATCTTTGCTTTAGCAGCTGTACCAGTAGATATTGGGGGTTTGATCTGGGTGACAGAAGAACCGGAATGGATCGTTGCTTGGGCGTTCGGCGGGATGATCTTTCTCACGCTTGTATACTTCATACGCCTTCAGCGGCTGGTGGAAGGTTATAAAGTACTGCGGGCTATTCAAATACGTCAAAGAGGGAGAACGGTTGACGAACAACACGTTTTATTGCAGGAGCCTCGGGGAGAGGAAAGAGATAAAAGCTGAGGAGTTTTTCCAAAAGGTGAGTAATGAGAACGTGAATGCTGTTGCGTTTGATGAGATCGGCGAAGCAAGAGATAAGGAGGCTATGCGTCAACTGGCTGACAGCACACTCACGGCGGTGTGCGCAGGAACCACTACGCGTTCACCACACAAGAAACGTGTGGTGAACGCGGGATGATCTTAACCAAATCGCAAGTCGACGAAATGGAGACTTTCGCCAGAAAACGACTAAACGATCCACCTGAAAATCCAGCGATTCGGGACGTACTTCGCAATCAACTGTCGCTCGTTGAAACGGTGCGCGAAGCCTGGCAAAAGGGTCAACATGAACAAGTGTCAGAAGATATCAATGCGGTAACCGAATCAGAAAAACCAATGGCGATGAAACAATGGCTTGCATTCATCACGTTATCACTTGTTTTGACGGGAGCAACTTTGTGGTTTCTGTTTGGGCGGCCAGCAGTCGTTAAACAACCACTCGAACCCACCGACCCTACGCCCTATCAACCGCCTTACATGT
>DAIELO010000112.1 GCA_027341705.1 Caryophanales bacterium | reverse complement strand
ACCTCATCTGCAGACTTGAACATCATGTTGATGATGTCAGCACCAATCGCCTGCTTAGGTGAATGAAGTTCAAGACACGCCACGCCATCACCAAGGTCAATCAAACTAGCACCGTTGTTACCAAACACTTTCTTACCACTTTCTTTACGCGCAACAAGATCAATCTTGCGCTCATCCCGAGGGTCTGTCTTCAACCCATCACCATTAAAATACACTCGGTACCCAGGTTTGCTGCGATCATAAAAAGATTTTGCTGATTTTAGCAAATCAAGCACAACAACAGGAATAATTTCTCCCTCTTCTTGCATCCGCTTGACAGACTTTTCTACGCCAATCGCATCCCAAGTTTCAAAAGGACCAAGTTCCCAGTTAAAGCCCCACTTCATCGCATCGTCAATGTCTGTAACAGTATCTGCAATCTGGCCTAACATATTGGCGCTATAGAGCAACACACGTTTTAGCACGCTCCAGATAAACTGCCCTGCTGCATCTTTGCCATAGACAAGCGCTTTCAATTTATCATTTAAATTAGTAGCACTTCGCGCCGCTTCAAAAGACACGGAAGCTAACTTGCGGCGTGGGCGATAGTCCATCGTCGTCAAATCCAGTGCTAGTATTTCGCGTCCATTCCCTGTCTTTTCTCGCTTAAAAAATCCTTGACCCCGCTTATCGCCAATCCAACCTTTGTCCACCATCTTTAATAGTTCAGAAGGTACATCAAACACCGATTGCTCTTCTGGATCGCTAGTATTCTCATAAACGTTCCGTGCCACATGCACAAACGTATCTAGTCCGACAATATCCAGCGTGCGAAAAGTGGCGCTCTTGGGTCGTCCTAACACTGGCCCTGTTAACAAGTCAACCTCATCAACACCAAATTTTGTTTTGCTCATTTCCTGTAAGGTCACAAGCAACCCGTAAGTACCAATGCGATTGGCGATAAAATTAGGGGTATCTTTTGCTACTACTACACCCTTGCCTAACACTACCTCAGCAAATTCTCGCATCCCTGCAATAACATCCATATGCGTATGCGACGTCGGAATAATTTCTAATAGTTTCATGTAACGAGGTGGATTGAAAAAGTGGGTACCTAAAAAATGCTGTAAAAAATCATCTGATCTTCCCTCGGACATGGCACCAATAGACACGCCAGAAGTATTGGAACTGATGATCGAACCAAGCGAACGATGTTCATCTACACGAGCTAATACACTTTGCTTTACTGCCAAATTCTCAACTACCACTTCAATGATCCAGTCACACTCACTAATCCGAGCAAAATCATCCTCAAAGTTGCCCACTTCAATCAGATCAGCTAATTCAGGGTGATACAGTGGTGCTGGCTTTGCCTTTAATAATCCTGACTTACCAGCCTGACTTATACGATTTCGCACCCCACGGTGATCAAGAGACAAACCTTGTTTTTGTTCCTCAGGTGTCAATTCTCTAGGCACTATATCCAGGAGTAAGCTAGGAATGCCCACATTGGCAAGATGACCCGCAATCGCAGCACCCATTACTCCTGAACCTAAAACAGCCACGCGCCGAATCGGTCGCACACCAATCAACCTCCTTCATATCCTGATATCTATGATATCAGAGTCACTATTAATTAGATATCACTTTTTGACTGATTGGTCAATGTTCTTTTAATCTTGACGTACATTTTCCCGATAAGCAGCTTGAAGTCGCCTTAATACACTATCTTGAGATGTTGCTCGCAGACCTACTTTTCGCCCCTCTACCTCGACAATCGGCGCAAATTCTGTAATCGTGCTCATGGAAAACACCTCATCAGCTTGCAGTAGGTCATCGACAGTAAACGCTTCTTCCCGGACTTCTACTCCCGCATTGCGTAAATATTCAAGTGCAAAACGACGAGTCACTCCGTGCAGCACTCTCTCATTTGCAGGATGTGTATACACGATACCTTCACGCACTATCGCGATGTTGCTACTTGTGCACTCTGTGACAAGGCCATCCCGCACAAAAATTGCATCTTGATATCCCGCATCTAGCGCAGCCTGCTTCGCCATCACATTGGGGAGTAAATTAAGAGATTTTATGTAACAGTATTTCCACCTCACATCTTCCGTCCACATGACTTTTAAACCATCCTGCTGTACCGCACGAAACTTAGCATCATCAAGTGGGCGCACAGTCAGCGATAAATGACTAGGTACATCTGGAAATCCGTGTTCTCGTCTGGCAATTCCGCGCGATAATTGAAAATACACTTGTGCATCGGGCAAGTCCGCTCGCTCCATCGCCTCTATCACCAATTTGCGTAAATCACTCATTGAGCGTTCTGTGCGCAGATTAATCGCGCGCGCACTTTTTTCAAAGCGCTCCATGTGATAATCAATTAACAGTGGTCGTCCGTGCAGGACGCGAATCACTTCATAAATGCCATCTCCAAACTGGTGTGCACGGTCATCAATCGGTATCACCGCTTCACTTGGATGAACAAACCTCCCCCGCGCATAAGCTACGCCCTCACTCCACTCTGTTCCTTCAAATGATGATCTATTTGCCATTTGGCTAATCCCCTCTCCTTTGGTATGATTTTTACTAAAGTCTTATTCAATAACGAAAGGCGGTAATAACATGGATTGTGTATTTTGTAAAATTATCCACGGCGAACTACCATCAAAAAAGATTTATGAATCCCAATATGTCATTGCTTTTGAAGACATTAATAAAGTGGCTCCTGTACACGTGCTGATCATCCCGAAAACTCACTACGATTCATTAATGGAACTACCAAGCACAGATACAGCACTAATCGTCGAGTTAAATCATGCCATTCAGGAAGTCGCACGCGTCACAGGCGTTGCAAATACAGGTTTTAGAGTAGTCACCAATAAAGGAAAAACAGCCGGACAATCAGTATTTCACTTGCATTACCATGTGATTGGCGGGCGTGACTTAGACATCAAATTAGGTTGATTCACTCTTTGTAGAGGGATGTCGTCCTGCTTTTGTTGCAGTATGAGAGGATTGTGACCTAAGCAGGACAGTACCTACAAAAATAAGTTTGCATTCGACATGTCAGTCTTCTTTCTTGTTGATAAGACTTATTTACTTGACCCTAAATGTCCCGGACAACCCCGGTTCAGGCACTCCTCCTGCGTCAGAATAATACGTGAAGGCTCCTTTTTTTTCTGGCACAAATTCAACAGTAGTTCCCTGTTGTGACCGCAGATTAGGTGTGAAAATATAAAAATCTGGAATGACAAAATTGTGAGTTTTCCGCCCAACATTATGAATGGTCAGATGCGTTTTTTGATTAGCAGCAACCGTGATCGCATTCGGAATGATTCGATCATCTGTAATACTGATCGTATAGGAAGATGCCTGTATCGTCGTCCCCCCAGACAAAAACACACCCATTCCTATCGCTGCAACGGCTAATACAATTCCTCGCATTGCACGTCCCCCATTTTAGCCCATGTTTTCTCATCATTCTTAGTGTCAGCCAATTAACCACAAATAAATCATCGCAACCACAATACCCACAAGCCCCCCAGCAACAAGGTCTGTCAGATAATGAAGTCCTGAATACGCTCTGGAAACCAGAATTAACAATGCCAGTCCCAGTGTCAACCCGCTGACGTTAGGAAACTGATATATCAGCACAGTCGCAAGTGCCAACGCACCACCTGCATGATTAGACGGAAAAGACGGATCAAATGCGGCCTTTGCCACAAGCGGCTCATACTGATACCTTACAAAAGGGCGAATACGATTAATCCGATGGGCAATCGGATCAACGATCAATTTGGTAGTGATGGCCGCTAATACAGCAATAATAACCGCAAGTATGGCGTGATTGCGCGTAGTGGAAAGACTCGATGCAAACAAGATTAATAAAAACATCTCCACAAAAAACATTGCCGGGCCATAACGAGCAACAACAATCAATAAATGGTCAATCACTATTGATTTTTTTCGATAGTGAGCTAAAAACAACTCTAACCGATGATCCAGCAATTTAATGGACTGTCCCCACTGTTTGTGCATTATTCAAGCGATCGCTCCGCTCTGTGCAAACATATGTTGAATGTCTTGATCAACCCGTTGACCAAATGTCGCAACGTGCAACAATTCCATGTCCCCTTCATGATTAATGTCAAAAGCCTGACGAGAAAAATTAGAACTACCAATAAAAAATAGGTTGCCATCATCAATTGACATTATTTTCGCATGTAACAGTTCATCCTGCAATGGTCGGTAGAAGCATGTATCGATGCCCGCCTGTAACAGTTCGTATGCTGTTTTCTTCTGATAAGAAGCATGCGGATCCAACACCACTTTTACCACCACGCCTCTTGATTTTGCAGCCAATAAAGCCTGAATAAAAGGCCGGCTGGTAAGCGCAAATGCTTCAATTTCAATGTTTTTCTGCGCCTTCGCAATAGCTGCCAACATTGCAGGCGCGATTTGCCTATCCACTACTAGCGGAGAACGGTATACCGGTGCCTCTTCGAAAATACCACCTGCATCTTGGTAATCTCGTTGAAATACCTCTTCAAAAGCAGTCGTCGCCTGCATTAAAAAGACAGAGGCATCATGGTTAAAGAGACTTTCGCGACCAAAATTCATTCCCCCCATGAGTGCCTCTAAGCCGTCCTTTGTGTTGACCACTAACAGTTTGATATGAGAAATTCCACTAGGAATCGTCAAAGATCTGATTTGTACACCAGCTTGTTTTAAATAA
>DAIELO010000111.1 GCA_027341705.1 Caryophanales bacterium | reverse complement strand
TCACTCCCTCATGGCTGACTTGGCCAAAAACACCCACCAGCATAAACCAGGTCGATCAAACCCTCGAAAAAAATCACACACCAAACCACACAAAAATATGGCCTACAAATCATGCTAACCCTTAAGTTCGGTGCATTGGGTTATGCTCTGATCCCCCAGAATGATTTCAAGATACATTTCTGGGCCGCCGAGTTAGCACTCTGCACCGACCTACCCCTTTGGCTAAATGCCAGCACCGGAATTACTCGTAACCCCCGAGCACGCAATCAACAGCGATAACCTGCAAACAGCTGCCGACCATGCCTCGTATCAGGCCAAAGTAGATGGCAAACATCAGCTGTGTTGGGCAAGCCCTGCCTTTACCTAATCGCGCGACCCTGGCAGCTAGGTTCCGTCCGTGGTTCTCCGCACATGAATTCAAGTCAAATACATATTAATATTCAGTAAATCGTGCAGTATCCACCAGATTTAGTCATACCTAGGGATTGAACCAGTCGTTGCAGAAACGGATCCTAAAGCGAGTGTGAGGCGTCTACGCAGAATGTTAGCCCAAAAATTGCAACATTGACATCTCTCCATCAGAGGAATAGCATCACCCCTTTTATGCGAATTTCAATTTTCTGCAACGGGTAAACCAACTAGATGAAATCCCTCGCTCTTGGTCTTCACGACCTAAAAAAAAGCCTCTTGGCTTGGCGACTATGGACTCTTCTAGGCTGGCTTGAAATTCGTCAACGCTATGCCCGATCAAAACTTGGTCCGTTCTGGTTAACCGTAAGTATGGGTGTTATGGTGGGGACCTTAGGACTTGTTTACGGGACGCTCTTCAAACAAAGTCTTCAAAATTATTTGCCAATGATTGCAATTGGCATCATTATATGGAATCTCTTCTCAAGTGTCGTTAGCGAAGGAACACAAGCCTACATTGTTAGTGCTCATTATCTTAAGCAGGTTCATACATCCAAGCTAATTTATATATTTCAGTCTGTATGGCGCCAAACCATAATATTTGCTCATAATTTTGTTATTATTATTTTGGTACTCGCCATTTTTAAACCCCAAACGTGGTGGACTGTATTTTATTTCATTCCTGGATTTGTACTTTTCTTGTTGAATGCAACTTGGATGGCAGCAGTATTAGGCCTTGTATCTGCCCGTTTTCGTGACCTACCGCAAATTGTCTCAGCAGGACTGCAAGTCGCTTTCTACGTCACCCCCATCCTGTTTAGTGGCAGTATGCTCAAAGGACAACATGAATGGATTGTTCGACTTAACCCACTGTCTTATTTAATTGATGTTGTCAGATTGCCCCTTCTAGGTATTCAACCAACGCAGTACGTTTGGCTTATTTCAAGTTCTATGGCAGTCTTAGGGTGGTTATTTGCACTATGGATAACAGGACGTTACCAAAATCGCCTGCCATTTTGGGTTTAGAGGTCTTAAAATCTTTATGTCCTGTCATATTACGCTCAATCAAGTATATTTAGACCTTCCAATTTATGGGGTCAATGGGGTTTCACTTAAAAAACACCTGTTTAAACTAGGACGCCGCAGCCGAATTGCTGAGGATCAGTCAGGATTGATCTCTGTCCGCGCCATCGATAATCTAAGTCTACACTTATCATCGGGTGACCGACTTGGACTCATCGGGCACAATGGTGCCGGAAAAAGTACACTCTTACGTGTCATGGCAGGCATTTATACACCAACATCAGGTTCCATTGAATGTCGCGGTCGTTCAGTACCTTTACTTGATATTTCACTCGGTATGGATGACCACTCCACTGGCCGACAAAACATTCGCCTAAGAGGACTCCTTCTCGGGATGACGGAACAGGAAATTTTGGCAAAATCAGAAGAAATCGCCCTGTTTACCGATCTTGGGGACTACTTGGATCTTCCCCTACGTACCTATTCTGCAGGCATGCGTATGCGCCTTGCTTTTTCCATTGCAACAGCCGTTGATGCTGATATCCTTCTTCTTGATGAAGTTTTAGGCGTTGGGGATGCAGCGTTTCAGGAAAAAGCACACAGACGTTTAGAAGAATTGCATAATCGGGCTGAAATCGTTGTGCTCGCCATCCACTCAACCGATGCTATTCGAAAAAACTGCAATAAAGTTCTTTGGATGGAACGCGGCCAGTTGCGAATGTTTGGCCCAGTGGATGAAGTCTTGGCTGCTTATGAAAATCAGCATTAATTAAGAATTGGACAATCTAGAGTAACTGCGAGTTTAAATGTGATTGCTGACATTTCTATCATTATGACCTTTCACCATGAAGGATTACTTGCTCATTACAGTCTTTTGGGCTTAGAACGCGTTCGATGTGCAGCAGACCGCTATAATCTTAGTACGGAACTGATTTGTGTTTTGGATCGCGCTAATGAAGACACGTTTCGAATTGTTTCGAACCACCCATTTCTTCGCCAACAGGATCAAATAATTGAGGTTGATATCGGAGATCCAGCTTCTGCACGCAACCAGGGCATAAAGATCGCCACATCGGAATTTATTGCCATTATCGATGGCGATGATTATTACAGTGAAGACTGGCTGGTTCGAGCCCAACAAGCGCTCACCCAATGCATTGAACCAGCCGTCTGCCATCCTGAATGGGTCATATCTTTTGGAGAAATTCACTGTGCTTTACGTTTGCCTGATCAACGATTTGAACCGTATTCCTATGATAGTCTTTTGAAACATCATCCTTGGGTAGTCACCTCATTTGGACTACGCTCAACGTACTTGGATATCCCCTACACGCCTGTTTTCAGTAATTCTTCCGGTTTCGGCTATGAAGACTGGCATTGGAATCTAGAACTCATCCATGAGGGGTATTTACATATCACTGCTCCAGAGACTGCGCTATACTATCGCCGGAAGAAAAATTCTGTGCTGGTTTCCCACAATCAATCCCACACTATTATACGACCATGTTCCTTTTTTGATGGGAATCGAATACAGCTACGAGGGAATGCAGGCCAATGACCCCTCAAGCACAATATTTTTTTCAGCGATTAATACTTAAGCTGACCGCCATCTTTTCCGAATCCCGTCAGGCAGTCCTATTAAGCTTTGTGTACCAGTGTTATCAAATCCTCATCAACGGTCATGAAGAAATTTGGTTGCGTCGACGCCTCCTCACTCTTCCATTGCATCTTCGCATAATGTTTCCGTTTCCATACGTTATCCGCTCGCGTATCTGGATGATCGTCTATGCACTAAAATGCATGCGTGGAGGATATATCCATCCTGGAATTGCCCGATATCTTGAACGAAGTCGCATTCAACCTACACAGCACCGTCATCAAAGCATGGCTACTTCAGGATGGCCTGAGTTTATCATTAATGATCTTAAGGCTCTTTCAACGATAGAACCATCCTTGTTTCCTGATGCATCCTTCCTCAACCGTTACCACTCCTATGCAACACCCGTCGAGGAAATACCGGGTCAAACCTTGCGTCATCTCATGACTGCTTGCCCAGGAACCTATGACGTCGTTCTGATTGTTCCTTGGCTACGTCATGGCGGGGCCGATCGGGGCATTACTCAGTTTTGTGCCTATTATCAACAGCGCCAGCTAAGAACGTTATTGATCACCACTTATCCTGCAGAATCAACATGGCTGCATCGGATTGAAGAAAAAAATATCCATTTTCTTCAGTTTGGCCAGATCACAAATAATCTATTACTTGCAGATCAAGAACTGATACTGGCTCGATTTTTGGTTCAAAAAAAACCAAAACTAATTCATCTGGTCCAATCCGAGCTTGGATACCGTGTTTTTTCCCAGTTCCATCGCCAACTACATGATATTGGATGCAAACTCGTGGTATCCACATTTGCGCACGAGTTCAATGAACACGGCCTGAGAATCGGTTATGCAGAACAATTTCTACCTCAACTACGCGAAGCAATTGATCTGATTCTTAGTGACAATGAAGTGTTTCTTAAGGAAATCAATCAACAGTATTGCATTGACCCAACTCGAACGCACTTTATTCCCTTTCATATTGACACAATACCTTTAAAAGAACGCAGTCAAACTACAGGAGATCGTACATCTTTTCTCTGGGGTTCACGACTTTGCTATCAGAAACGTCCTGACCTTCTTTTGGACATCGCCAAACAATGTACTGAATATGATTTTTACGTGTACGGGGAACCCGATCATTGGGCAAAAAAAATCCATCATAACATGGAAAAAATTTCAAATATCTATCTAGGTGGTCGATTTGAATCCTTCCATACCATCGCTCAAGAACACCCTTATGCTGGATTTATCTATACCAGTATCTTTGATGGGACACCCAATGTGCTTCTTGAAGCTGCCATGGAAACTATGCCTGTGATTGCCCCAATCAACATTGGTGGTATTGGTGCACTCGTCAACCACAACACCGGTTATCCAGTCCAAAATGCACTGTGTACTGAAGAATATGTCCGACATTTACGACATATTGCTGACAACCCTCAAGAAGCCCAAATCCGAGCACAAGCTTTACATCTGCTCGTCGCATCTCGGCACTCATCTAAACAATTTCAGTCACAAATGGATGCCGCACTTAAATCAATTACCTTAAATTGAGGAATATTTATTGTATCTATTCAGCTGTTGCTGCCTGCTGATTCAGAATTTCCTGAATGAACGTTGGCCATTTTCCGATAAACAGCAGGTTCAATGCTTCGGCCATTCCTACATCATGCTTCTGACATGTCGACAGGTAGGAGCGGATTCTGCAAAATATTTTGGCAC
>DAIELO010000110.1 GCA_027341705.1 Caryophanales bacterium | reverse complement strand
GTATGAATAGTGGTGTACAAAAAAAGGCAGGTACGCGAGGTTCCGTCTCGCATGCCTGCCTTTTTTCGCATGAACGTGCGTTTGCTTACCCTTCGTACACCGCGACGCGATTTCTGCCTTGTTGTTTAGAACCCACATACATCGCACGATCTGCATGACGCAACAGTTCCATCGGTGAGTCGCCCATGTCAGGGTAAGAAGCAACTCCCACACTGACTGTGACTCGAATCGGCATCGGAATCACTTGACCTACAGGAGGAAGAGCAATAGTTGACTTCTCAATGGCCATGCGCAATCGCTCGGCAATTTGTTGACCCATCTCTAGTGTGGTTCCTGGCAAGATGACAGTGAACTCTTCGCCGCCATAGCGACAAACCACGTCAATCTCGCGCACCATTTCTTTGAGTAGCCTTGCAATGCCCTTTAACACCTCGTTACCCACTAAATGCCCGTACGTATCATTTACTTGTTTGAAATGGTCAATGTCAAGCACCAGAAGTACCAGTCCCATGCGTTCGCGATCACAGGTGCGGCACAGTTCCGGGATCATCTTTTCAAAATAACGATAATTATAGAG
Source organism: Caryophanales bacterium (assembly GCA_027341705.1). The sequence goes on along the minus strand of DAIELO010000110.1, from coordinate 4,189 downwards.
ACCGGTCAAATCATCGATATAATTGCGTTCCTCAGTTTTTGCAAACCGGCGTAAATTCCATAACACAATCGACACGTTGGTAGCTAAAATCTGCATCATTTCCTGGTCCTTTTTTGTATATGCGTTGTTCTCTTCATGTGTCAGTGTCAGCACGCCCAGTTCTTCGTCCTGATAGATAAGGGGCACTGCCAGGATCGATGCACCGCGCGTAGGCACATCGTCGCGATCTGCTTCAATTGCAAATTGATGGCGTTTACGCTGCAGATAAGCCGTGCGTTTTGAAAATGCCAGTCCCGTTATCCCTTCGCTTGGCTTGACTTTGATATCCCACATCTTTGCTTCTACGTCAGGATATGCTGCTTTTACCGCCAGCGGATACAGTAACTGCATGTCCGCATTCCAGCTGAAAAAATAACAAGTGGTCGTATTCACCAACTCAAATACACCACCGACAATCGTCGATACAACGGCTTGTTCATCGGTCATCGCACTAAATTGGGTGGTAATTTTATTGATCACCGTTAACTGTTGATTCGATAAATACAAGTTAAAATACAGCCTAAATATATACAAAGTCGCCGCAAAGGGAAGCGCGATATAAAATGCAGAGAATGGCCCGTACATGTGAAATAAAAAGAGAAATATCCACGCTGTTCCCACTTCAATTCCAAGCGCGGAAAGATCCCAATAAATGCCCTGCATCCATTGTTCCAAATTCCCCTGTGCCAGCATATATGCAAACGAAATAAAATAATTTAACAGCAAATGAACGATCATGAAGGCGAATACGGGAAGAATTAAATAGGTTAGCGAACTATGCCAATGTACAGGGAGCGTTCCACCAAACCCATGATAAGCGATGGCAGCTCCCAACAACATGATGGTATACATTCCGAAGTTTGCAAGGCTACTCGTGACCTTAATTTGTTTACCAGCTACTGCTTTGCTGATATACCACGCGGCGAGCAACACCACCAAAGTAAGAATGGGGCCAAATTGCAGGAACATAAGGAGTTCAATCCCCATGCCAATATTAATCGACTGACTGCCAATGCGCACAGGGTAACCTTGGCTAATTATAACCATCAAAGCGTATACAACAAGAAGCACCCAGCCAATTCCATGAATCGCAGGAATGGGAGCAACCCACAATGCGCCAATTAATAACGCTGCGGCAGTAATCGTCAAGAGTGTCAGAAAAGCTCGATAACGGCTAGATGATGTCACCGTTTCCATCCCCTTAAAGCATTTACCTACTTTAATTCTACGATGCTGACAAATTCCCCTGCTGTATCCTGTCGAAATTTACAATAATTTTTCCCACGCTTGGAAAAATCGATGAATGTCCTTTTCCTCTTTCATCGCGGTGACCAGCGCCTGTGAACGCCTCGTGGAATCCAGCAAAGCCAGCACATCCGAGACACCTCTGCCCTCTGAACTCGCTACATAGGTGATAAATGGATGAGTGGCTTGCAAACGCGAAATGATTTGGTAGGTTTCATTTGAAGCGCTCACATCCACAATAAATAAATCGCCTGCATCTTTCCCTTGCACAAAACCATGCAATGACAGTTTGCGCACAAACCACTCAATCCATCCTTGTGCCTCTTCGACAATCACAATCGCAGCGGGCGACCAATGGTATTCCACGTCCTTTTTAGAAAAATGTGAATAAATTTGATAGCCAAGCATTATCAGTCCATACCCTGCAAAAAGCACCACGAGCATATCAGTAAACAGCACATACACTGCCTCCCTCCATCAACCATACTGTTGCGGATGGTGAGCAGTGTATGCACCTGCACTTACGTTGGTGACATAGTTGACAGCCTGTTGTTTAGAGAAGACCTGCTGCCTCGCGTAATTGATCCGCTTTATCTGTTTGCTCCCAAGGCAAATCCAGATCCAGTCGGCCAAAATGTCCATACGCCGCCGTTTGTTTGTAAATCGGACGCCGCAAATTCAAGGATTGGATAATACCTGCCGGCCGCAAATCAAAGAAACGAGTAATGAGAGCGGCAATTTGATCTTCATCAATTTTGCCGGTGCCAAAGGTGTCGACCATCACCGATACGGGACGTGCCACGCCGATGGCATACGCAATTTGCACTTCACATTTGTCTGCTAGCCCTGCCGCCACGATATTTTTTGCCACATAACGAGCCGCGTACGCGCCTGAACGGTCCACCTTCGTCGGATCTTTGCCCGAAAAAGCGCCGCCGCCGTGTCTCGCATAACCACCGTATGTGTCGACGATAATTTTGCGACCAGTCAATCCCGCGTCACCTTGTGGTCCGCCAATCACAAAACGGCCTGTCGGATTGATCAGATACTTTGTCTGTGCATCTAGGAGGTACTCAGGTACTACTGCTTTCACGACTAATTCAATCATGTCGCGTTCAATGGTTTCACGATCCACGAGCGGATGGTGCTGTGTGGAAATGACGATCGTATCAATGCGAACAGGGCGATCATCCACATACTCCACCGTTACTTGCGTTTTCCCGTCAGGCCGCAGATAAGGCACCAAGCGTTCCGTACGCACCGTCGTTAGGCGCCGTGCAATCGCATGCGCCATCGCAATTGGCAGCGGCATCAGTTCTGGTGTCTCATTGACGGCAAAGCCGAACATTAACCCTTGATCACCTGCGCCAATGGATTCAATCTGATCATCAGTCATGTCTCCGCGCCTATCTTCCAACGCTTTATTGACCCCCATCGCAATATCTGGGGACTGCTCATCAATCGAGGTGATCACCGCACAGGTGTCGGCATCAAAGCCATATTTGGCTTTAATATAGCCAATCTTGCGAATCGTATCGCGCACCACCCGCGGAATATCCACGTACGCCTCGGTAGTTACTTCACCTGCCACTAGCACAAGCCCTGTCGTGACTGATGTCTCACAGGCCACACGCGACAATGGATCTTTTGCTAAAAATGCATCTAATAGCGCATCCGAAATCTGATCGCAAATTTTATCTGGGTGACCCTCTGTCACTGATTCTGATGTAAAAAGTCTACGTTTTGACAAAATACCTACCTCCATCGCATTTCATGATAAAAGTTGTAGAAAAACTAATACTATTGGCATGCTATTGTATTATAGACATGTTGGTATGCATCTGACAATGAGACAAAAAAAAGGGCTGGCCACTGCCAACCCATCTCGTGTGTTGTAAGCCGTCGTACAAGCATTATGCATTAGGTGGTGTTGTATTTTCCCCGGACAATACCATTTCACCAAAAGCCACCAATTTTCGAGTCATGTGGCCGCCGACCATTCCTGCATCTTTGGTCATGATGTGCCCCCAGTAGTCTTCACTGCCTTGATATACTGGCAATCCCAATTCTGCGGCAATTTCGTATTTCATGTCATCAAGCGCCTTGTGCGCGCCTTTAACGACCTGTGTAAATCCACCCGCCATGCCAATCGCCTCCCCCAAATGAACGGTATTTGATATCCCGCTTCTCTAGGGTGTGTCATTGGGGGTGAAAATACCGCGTCACTTCTTGGTAGAGTTGCCTTTACAATATCTTCACTTCGCCCACATCACGCGCATCCAATTGAGACTTCCATGTCATCGTCTCTCTGGTTTGCGGTTTAGTAGAAATTAACACTTGTTTGATGGCTCGCATGCCGCTTGCGTCAACGACAAAATCTCCAAATTCGCGTCCCACTCCAAAACGCCCAGGCAACATATAGGCATGGTACGTTTTCATGCGATGCAAAAAGTAATAAGAATAATACGCCACTTGTGGAGTGATTTGAGGATCAAGCGTCGTGACTACCGTTTGAAATGCAGGCAACGGTAACCGGTGCAAGCAGGTAATAGCGGCATGCAGCAACTTGACTTGTCGTTTGACTCGCCCCACATCCCCGAGCGGTTCATGACGAAACCGTGCCACAGCAAGCGCTTCATCAGGAGATAACAGATGAGTGCCAGGCGCAATACGCACCTGACTCTCTGGCGAGTCAATCGTACGGTCCACAAAAAAAGGCACTCGCCCAAGCTGACGAAAAGCATTTTTAAATTGCGGAAAATCTGTATACACTACCTCCTTCACGTCAAACCCCGTTAACCGCTCCACCGCATGACGAAACGTAGTTTCGCCATAAAACATGCGGATAGAATTGATTTTCATCATCCCTGCCCCTGGTGTATACACTAAGGTGTCGCGAGGGATG
>DAIELO010000010.1 GCA_027341705.1 Caryophanales bacterium | reverse complement strand
GTGCATCACTTAAATACACTTTATCAGCGCCGCGGCTAATGGCTTCTTGCGCCAAATGCTGCACGTTATGTCCCATGACCAGTGCGTATACGGGTGCGCCAATCTTATCAGCCATTCTCTTTGCTTCACCCAAAAGTTGCCAAGAAACTTTCTTCGCTACCCCGGCGCGTTGCTCAACCACGATCATAATTCCAAGATACTCAGAAAAATCCTGCTCAGGAACTGGCTGCACTCTACTTGCCCCTTTTACGGGTGCCGCTTGATTATTATTCACATTCTGCCCTTCTGCCACTGCCTTTACCTCCCTTTACCAGCCGAGCCTTAACGGCAATTCCGTGGCCCATAGTTGTTCAATAAGTTCACTTGCAATCACAGTTGGGTCTTCGCCTTCTAACATCTTCGTATCAATCTTACGCGGTTCCGGCACCCAAGTTTTGGACACGATGGTTGGTGATCCTTTAAGGCCAATCTTCGTACGATCAATCTCTGCAAAATCATTAGTTGTCCATACAATCGGTTGATATCGAGATGCATTAATCAGCCCCGGCAAACTAGCACGCCTTGGTTTGTTCAACTCAGTAAGCACAGTGAGCACAACTGGAAACGAGGTTTTTACTACCTCAATTCCATCTTCTAAATGGCGATGTACCGTGATCGACTTGTCTTTATCGTTCAGTTCTACAACCTTCTCGATATACGTCAATTGTTCGTAATCCAACCGACAAGCGACACCAGGTCCCACTTGACCTGTATCTCCGTCTAACGTTTGCTTACCACAGAACACTACATCAACGGGACCAAATTCTTCTGCCACTTTCTTTACCGTCAAACCAATTACATAAGATGTCGCAAGTGTATCTGCGCCTGCAAACGCACGATCACTCACCAATATCGCTCGATCTGCTCCCATCGACACGCACTGCTTGAGCGCTTTATCCGCCGATGGAGGTCCCATTGAGACGACAGTAATCTCTGCACCCTGCTCATCTTTAAACCGCAGTGCCTCTTCTAATCCATGCAAATCATAATAATTAACAATTGCAGGAACACCTTGACGCACCAATGTGTTATTATTGGGGTCAATACGAATTTCCCTGCTATCTGGCACCTGCTTTACACACACCACAATATGCATTCCTGTTCACCTACCTATTTTGAGAAATTGTTCACATACTCATCATCACAAATTAAAATAGTATAACTGGATGAGCGTGATTGTGAATTATTGCACAAACTCAGCGTAATAAAAAATTTTTGCGAAACTACATTTCATAAACTATCGTTAGTTTATCTTGAAATTGCTGTTTTGGCAATAGACTAATTGCAAATTTTTCAGAATTTCGTGCGTGCGATTTCACAAATACACGATCAATTGGATAGTAAATGACGCAATGCATCTTGAATCGTCGCATAGTCAAATTGAAATCCCGCGGCAACGACTTTACTAGGAATTACCTTTTGACCAGTTAATATTAAATTCCCTGCTTCACCCAATACAGTTCTGATAGCAAACGAGGGAACCGATAATTTACTATGGGTTCCCAATTGCGTTGCCACCGCTATGCCAAGATCACGCATGGTAATGGGAACAGGGGCCGTCACATTGATGGGGCCTATTATGTCCTCTTGGACTAGAGCAAATTCCAACAGCCTGACAACATCATTAATATGAACCCAAGATATCCACTGCTTCCCACTGCCAATCGTTCCTCCCACATGCATGCGATAGGGCAGAAGCAATCGCGGAAGCGCCCCTCCATCACGTGCCAGCACAATCCCCAAACGCGCTAGAACTACACGAACCCCAAGCGCAGAGGCACGATTAGCAGCTTTTTCCCACGCGCTTGTCACAGAAGCCAGAAAATCCTGATTCCGAGGCAAACTAGTTTCCGTCAATGTCTCATTATCACTCGGACCATAAAATCCTACTGCAGAAGCGTTGACAAACACTTTTGGTCGTATTGATGTATTTTCCATCCAGTCGACCAACATGTTTGTCGTTGAAAGGCGACTTTGCATAATAATATTTTTTGACTCACTCGTCCAACGTCCGCTAAATATAGACTGTCCCGCCAAATTAACAACGCCCTCAAATGGCACGTCTTGTGCCACCTTATCCCATTCCTTCGCATCAAGCGGCACTCTTGTTACCCGCTCATCCAACAACGCAGAGCGAAATGGCGAACGCGTACCAATAGTCACTTGATCGCCCCTTGCCAGCAACCGATTCACTAGTGCTTGACCGACTAACCCTGTACCACCTACCACTAGAAATCTAGCCATCTTAACCCCCCCTTGCCACAAATTTCATTCGTGGCGCTTGACGATCATGCGTTTTTCCCGTACATGTGCAATAATTCCCTTATCCTTATAGTATAAAGGATCTCTCAATAATCTCAACAGATAAGGTGAAGCGCATGACTGACAAAGCTACATCTTCCACAAAACGAATAATCTCACCTACCATTTGGTACTTACTCATCGCACTAGCCGTTAGCGGTATTGCATGGTGGTGGTCTTTTTCCTTATTCACGACATTACATCAAGGCATATTTTGGTCAGGCGAACTATTTGCATGGATTCACCTAGCCATATTAGGCTCGCTTTTAACAGGTGCATTTGGCGTCATGTTCCAACTCATTCCAATCGCCTTTCAAGCGCCACCCTTATCAAAAAAAGTAGCAGTTTGGCACCTTCCAGCGCACCTTTTATCCATTACGTTCATGGTCTATGGATTTGCACACATGCAGTTTGATGTTGTCGGCACCGGCGGAAGCCTCTTGCTGGTCAGCGTATTTTCATACATGTTGCAGGTATATAAAAGTTACAAACAGGCTCATAATAAAACGATCGTTCATCGAAGATTATGGCTACCCATTTTAGGACTCATGCTCGTCATGTGCATTGGCATATGGCAGGCATTCGATGGGCCTGGCACTGGTATTTCACTACTTTTTAGCCACATCATACTTGGCACACTATGGTTTTGGGGAGGACTGGTCCTCGTGATCAGTTATAAATTCATCCCCATGTTCGTGCTTAGTCATGGTTACAATGCCAACCTCAAACTATCTTCAGGTCTTTACTTTGCCGGAGTCGCACTGTTTGCAATCAGTGTCTATTGGCCAGTTGCGATCTCGCCACTTCCCGCCTTATTAGGTGCCGTATTTACCATAGGAGGATTGAGTGTATTCTCACTGGACATTCTTCGCATCCTACGCGCGAGAAAAAGAAAACGAATCGTGTTCCCATTACAGATCACCATTACTGCTACATTCACTCTCATCATATCGATCATCCTGCTCATCGTGGCCGTTCTCGTTCATTCAATTAGACTGAGCATGGAGGCTGGATATTTATTCTATTTCGCAGGCATGGTTCCATTACTTACTGGTTACGCACAAAAAATCATTCCCTTTCTGTATTACGAATATCGATATAGTCACGCAAGCGACAGAAAAAATGCACCCTTAATTGATGAAATGGTACCTAGCTTACCAATTCGCGCTGCAATGGCTTTATATGCCGTCAGCGTTGTGGCTGGATTGGTATATTTTGTTGCCTTCGATCAGTTTTCGCCATCGGTTCAATATCTCATTAGCTTGGCGCTGTCACTATTGGGATCACTTGCCTTCATCGTAGTAATAATCAGCCTCATTTATGTCTTGCGTATCGGTGGAAAAAGGCCAGTGGAACTGCCCGAAAAATAAAATCAGCAATGTCACAGGATTGAAATATTCATGATGTATTATCTTTTTAAACAGTCGTAAGCATCCATGTTAGTAAAGAGGTGCGAATGCAAATGAGCACAACAAACCCTATCTATATTCAACGAATTGATGACACATCTCCTCCAAGCGATGGGATAAGAGTATTAGTTGACCGTTTATGGCCTCGTGGCTTCCCTCGCAAAAAAGCGCAGATTGATGAATGGATGAAAGACATTGCACCAAGTGCAGAACTCCAGCATTGGTTTGCACACATTCCGGAACGATATCCTGTATTTAGTGCGTTCTACGAGCGAGAATTATTAGAAGAGCCGCTGCACATTGAAATGCTATTGCGTCTAAAAAATTATCAAACACATAGTGCACTAATACTGCTTTATGGTTCAAAAAACACAGAACACAATAACGCACAGATACTCTTGCGCGTTTTACAAAGAATTTGCGAAACATCTCCGCAGGTGCATGCGCATCATAATCAAACGGTGCGCAGCAACTGATTGCTAATCCAAATTCCACCTGGCTCTATTTTAATGAGCTCATGTTTTTTCATTTCGTTCAAAATTCGATTAACCGTTTCTCGAGTCGTTCCAATCATATTTGCCAAATCCCGATTTGTCATGCGTAATGACAAAAATTTTCCATCTTCTTTTTCTTCTCCATACCATTCGCCAAGATGAATCAGTGTTTGTGTTATGCGATCACCCGCATTTTGCAACGTGACATCTTGAAGTTTTTGTTGCAATTCCAGTATTTTCTGACTCAACACACGCAGGACCGACATCGCAATTTGCGGCTCTTTAAATAGAAGTTGTTCAAATTTACGCACAGGGATCAGTGCCAATTGTCCATCACTAATGGCTTGGGCAGTCCCTGGATAAGGAAAATCATCAAAAAATCCAACATGTGGGAACATATCACCTGCCCTTAAAAAAGACACAATTTGTTCACGTCCCTCTTCATCCACTTTAAATACTTTTACCGTTCCAGAGCGAATAAAATACACTGCGGTTTTATCTTCGCCTTCAAAAAATACATACTGACCACGTTCCAACTGCTGCATATGCACTAATTTGACCACTTCATTCCACTGTTCTTCCGTCAGCGCCTGAAAAATCGGAATGTTTTTCAACCAATCCATTTAATCACCTCTCATGATTCATAGTACATACAGCCTCATTTTGCAACCAGCATAAATTAGACACAAAATATTCGAAATTGAATATCTTACAAGAAAATTGTGTCCAATCTATCTCAATGATCTTTTCTGTTGTGCTATACTACAGTGAGAAAGAATTGCCTTAAGTAATGTAAACGCTTACTGAATGGTAATTCAGCTAAGGTCAAAAATTAGAGGAGGACTACAATGACAGTAAATCCAGAAAGATTAGATACCTTATTAAATGAGGATCGAGCTTTTGCACCATCTGAAGCATTTAAAGCGAAAGCTAATTTTAATGATCCTGGCGTATATGAGCGAGCCACAGCTGACCCTGAAGCATATTGGGCTGAACAAGCACAAAATATTAGCTGGTTTGAACCTTTTACACAAACCCTCAACTGGGAACCGCCACATGCCAAGTGGTTTGTTGATGGCAAGTTAAATGCTACTTACAATCTGGTCGATAGGCATCGCCAAGGAGAACGCAAAAACAAGGCCGCTATTATTTGGGAAGGCGAGCCAGGAGACAGCAAAGTCTTCACGTACGACATGCTAGGACGCGAAGTGGACAAGGCTGCTCACATGCTCAAGAGCCTAGGTGTCAAAAAAGGCGATCGCGTAATGGTCTATTTACCGATGATTCCAGAACTCCCCATTACGATGATGGCTTGTGCAAAAATTGGCGCAATTCACTCTGTCGTGTTCGCTGGATTCTCTTCCGCCTCTTTAAAAGATCGCATTCTCGACGCTGATGCCAAATTACTAATTACAGCAGACGCGGGCTGGCGACGTGGAAATCAGGTTCCATTAAAGGATAATGCAGATGTTGCCGTAGAAGATACACCGATCGAAACAGTCTTAGTTGTGGAACGAATTGGACAACAATCAAACGCCACAATGAAAGCAGGGCGAGACGTATTTTGGCACGATTTAATGAAGTCTGCGTCAACTGAGCCATTTCCAGCAGAACCGATGGACGCGGAAGATATCCTTTACATTCTGTATACCTCTGGTACCACAGGTAAGCCGAAAGGAATTGTACACACTACGGGCGGCTATCTAGTGGGAGCCAATACTTCAATGCGTAGCGTTTTTGACTTAAAGGACGATGATATTTTCTGGTGTTCTGCCGATATCGGTTGGGTTACAGGTCACACGTACATTGTATATGGCCCATTGTCCGCAGGTGCTACACTCGTCATGTACGAAGGGGCCCCGGATTTCCCAGAACGTGATCGATTTTGGGAAATTATCGAGAAGTATGGCGTCACCATTTTTTACACTGCTCCTACCTCGATTCGCACGTTTATGAAATGGGGACCACAGTACGTTCAAAAGCGCAACTTGGATTCGTTGAGGCTAATGGGCACCGTGGGAGAACCTATTAACCCCGAGGCTTGGATGTGGTATCACGAACATGTGGGTCAAAGTCGTTGCCCCATCGTCGATACCTGGTGGCAAACGGAGACTGGATGTGCCATGATCGCACCACTACCAGGACTCATTACAACGAAGCCAGGATCTGCAACCAAGGCAGTGCCAGGAGTTGCAGTCGATGTAGTAGATGAGAATGGTGAACCAGTGCAGCCAGGAGCAGGTGGGTATTTAGTCGTCACCAAGCCTTGGCCGTCCATGCTGCGTACCATTTGGGGAGATGATGATCGATTCCAAAAAACCTATTTCGGAAAATACCCCGGAATCTATCTACCTGGTGATGGCGCTCACCTTGACGAAGATCGTTACCTCTGGATTTTAGGTCGCATTGATGACGTGATCAACGTATCTGGACACCGCATAGGTACGATGGAAGTAGAAAGTGCGTTAGTCGATCACAAATCAGTAGCTGAAGCGGCTGTAATTGGGCGTTCGCATGACATTAAAGGGCAAGCGATTACTGCCTTTGTCACACTGAAAGAGGGCATTACTGCTAGTGATGACTTGATTACAGAATTGAAAAAGCACGTAGTTGAAAAAATCGGCGCAATGGCAAGGCCAGAAGAAATAATGTTCACGGCTGAACTGCCAAAAACCCGCAGTGCAAAAATCATGCGTCGATTATTAAGAGATATCGCGGAAGGCAGGGCCATTGGCGATACTACGACACTGGCTGATCCTACCGTAATTAACATGTTGCAACAACAGTATTCTGACAAAGAATAATTTTCTCAAATACTAAGCCAAGAGGGGAATCCTTCTTGGCTTTTTTATGTAGATGCCTATTCTTGTTCTCGGTTATAACGGTTCCAAACGAGACGCAAAAGCAAGAGCACACCAAACACAGCAGTCTCAAATGCCAACGTATCATTATTGTGTGCAAGCAGCATTTTTCTTCCCATTACCGTTAAAAGTAGATCAAGCAGTCGCGCGGGGGCAAGCGTACGCAGTAAATCCAGAAATTCATATACTAAAATCAACGCGAATAGATCGTCAACAAAAGAATAAAAATCATTAAATACAATGCGCGGATTAACGACAAGAATAGACCACTTCAAAACAAATCCTATAATTCCAAGCGCCAAGATACATAGAATAAGCAAGACAATAGCCCACCGAAAAAAATTAGATATGCGCGCAACAAAAGTCAATAATGATTGTTTCATATCTCGAATCACCAGCCAATCCCCTATTTCTGACACCTTGCCATTAATTATATAACAAACTACTCAGAATGTTATATATCCGTACACACATGATTCTGTACTACATCACAAAACTTATGTCTAAAATGTGAACTAGGTGACAACAGATTGACAATTTCACAAATATTTCGTAGAATCAAATAAGTTAGTAAAGCGCTTTCATTATATTTTAGGGAGGTTGATAGGATGAATGACAAACCAGTTGTTATTGCTGATCCAGGCCCACTCGGACTTTCTGGATTCGGATTAACCACAGTCATCCTAAGTTTGATTAACGCTGGCCTACTGCCTGGCGACACTATCACCACAGTTTTGGCACTTGCCCTCGTATTTGGCGGTTCCGCTCAATTACTTGCAGGCATGTGGGAATTCCGCAAGGGCAATACGTTTGGTGCCACCGCATTTACCTCATATGGTGCGTTTTGGATTTCGTTTTTCTGGTTAGTCAATCATGCGTCGGCAATGGGCAAAGATGCTGGAATTGGGATTGGGATTTATTTGTTAATGTGGGGCGTGTTCTCGCTCTATATGTTTTTCGGGACTTTTTATGCAAACAAAGCACTTTTCTACATTTTCTTATTCCTAGTTATCACGTTCATCTTACTTGCGATCGCAAATTTCGGCGGATCAAGCCCTGCAATTGGCGGTTGGTTCGGACTTATTACAGGCCTTCTCGCCCTTTATACAGCGGCGGCAGGAATCATGAACTCTCAAGCAGGAAGAGTGGTTTGGCCAGTTGGTTCTCCAATCCTCAAATCCTCCAATTCCTAATTAAATCCTTACATTACTACAAAAGAGGGAGCAGGCAAATTGCCTACTCCCTCTTTTGTGCCCTTCCTTAACTTAGCTTACGTTAAAACGCTCCAATTCACCACTTAAGGAGATGAACACACTCGTTAATTGTTGGACTGCATCTGAAATCTCTAACAACTGATCAGTCTGATGCTTACTCCCCCCTTGAATACCGTCCACTTGAGATTCGAATTGTGTGGTGATCCGTAAGATATCACGAACATTTACGAGAATCTCATCACGAAATTTTAATGTTTCTTGCACTTCCGTACGAGTTTTTGCCATTTGCCGATTTAGTTCATTAAAATTCTCTGTCACCTGCGCCACTTCTGTAGTCAACTCACCTAAACTCTTTTGACTAGTACGAATGGCATCCTCTTGTTCTGCTGCGGTTGTACTCGTGGACGCCATAAAGGTACTTAGTTCTTGTACAGCCTCTCTGACCCGACTCGTTAAATGATCAGTCCCATCTGATAACTTTCCAATTTCTTCAGCAACCACGGAAAATCCCTTCCCATACTCACCGGCTCTTGCCGCCTCAATACTTGCATTCAGCGAGAGCATCCTCGTTTGGTTTGAAATTTCTCCAATCTCATTCGCCCATATTTTAATTTGTTCCACTTGGTGCAATAGTTTGCTAAAATTTTCGGCAAACTGCTGCATCACCACGACCGTATTGGACATATGGTGCTCCACACTCACCATGCTGTTACCCGTTTCCGTCACCGAATGATTAATTTCATTTAAAATTACTTGTGAAGTAGATACATCTTTGTCGATCGTATTCAATTGGTCAGCAATACTCTCAAGTTCATTTGACGATCTTGTTAGGAGTTTGGTTTGTGTATTGGCACCAACACTCATTTCTTCTACACTGGCTCCTAATTCTTCCGCACCAGCATAAATTTCATTAAGTGCTTTGGACGAACCTCCCACTCCCTCGTTTACGCTTAAAGCTGCTTGATGAATTCGCTTAATAATGGACACCATGCCAATGCTTACCTTGTTCAATTCAAAATGTAATTGTCCCCATTCATCGCGTGACTTTGGGTGTAGTGTATGGCTCAATTCACCACTGGCCATTGTCCGCATAAAAGTAATGGTTTGTTGATAAAACGCTCGAAATCGATAGCCTTCGAATAATACAATGGCACCTGCTACTGCCATCAATCCAGCAGGCAAATACGACTTGGTCATCACAGCATCTACGATGCCTGCCAATTGCAATACCGCAAAAGGTATCCCTACTTTCCACTCCCGACTAACACCCATCAAAATCGTTCCTGAACGCAAGGCATAGGCTTTCTTACCCTGTAAGTACACAGGTGTGGATACATCCACCAATTGTTCACCTGTATTCCTAGGGTAAAAAAACGCTTCCGTTTTTTCTACCATCGCGCATTTCAAACCAACAGGATCCGTAAAATACACCGCTTCACGCAAGTGATTCGTGTGAATCTCTCCATAGCCGTCAGGTCTCACCAGCACATAATACTCAAGTGTGCTTAGATGTTTTTTTAAAATTTCACGAATTTCTGCACGGGCCTTATCTGTGATACCATGATAATGTTCTAACACTTGTTCAACCTCATGAGCAGTTGTTTCCACGAGTAACGCTTGCTTCTTGACAACCTTTTTTGGCAGATTTCTTTCTGTAGACATGTCGTTCTCCTCTCGGTTGATAACGTTTTCAACACGTCATCTATGCTAAAATATAATTATCACATTTCATTTATCTAATTCTCGTAAAACAATCAGGTGAACCTAATGGCTCAATCACTACATTTGCAACGCAATGATTCATCCAAAAATCTACACATCTTCATCAAGCCGTATAAATCTACACAAATTTGGCTTGAAACTAAATCAAATAAATTTTTTGAATCTACTCTTGCTGGCGACCCTCGCACACAAAGGCGCTATCTTGTTGTTCGCACCAACCAACCTGTCTCTAATGAGTGGTTTCATTTTAAAGAAAATCAAGAATATGCAAAAATCCACCTTGGCCTGATTATCGAAAATAAAGGCCCCACCTATACGGAAATTTCATGCTCTGTAGATCGGTTATTTCACAGTTCCTTTGTCATTGATGTATTACATGCCCATAAAATCATTAAAATGGCGAAAAAATTAGAGCCTAACGAACCAGGAACATATCCATCATTTGTTCACCCGGTAGGATGGCAAAAGATATACAATATGTTCCAATATATACGACATGTTCTTTATATAATAATAAAGCAAATAATCAAATAATAAAACACCCATTCATATAAATGTTCATTTTTATTTGTGCATCGCTCACTCTCCCACACATTAATGATGGATGCCTTTAAATTTGTAGAAATGAACTAGACAAATCAGTCATTTTATATCATGACCAACTATCGATAAATCCGGTATAATACCTACAATTATATACTAAAACGCTATGCAAAGGGGGAGAATGCGCCATGAAGCAAGCCATTCATCATGCTTGGCGGCATTTTTTAACCTTTATCGAAGATTCCGATGATATGTTAATGGGATTTTTTAAGGCTAGGGAAAGTCTAATGGCTTCAATTCTTGGATTAATGATGCTTATTTGGGGCATTGTGATGCATCAATACTACTTACTGATTGCTGTTGTGCTTGCAGGTGCGATTGGGTATGGGATGGGTTTTACCCCTGCTTTTTTGATTGCATTTATTTTGATAGTGATCCCAACCCGTTTTGTTCATCTACTTCCTATTGCAGAGATGATCATTGAAATTATTGGAACTTCCATTATAGCTTGGTTAGGCAGGGAACACCGCTTAGCAGCCCGCAAGAGATTACTTTGGGGAAGTACCTACTATGAAAAACAAATAGTCTCTTGGACTTTTGTTAATGAAGTTAGAAATTCTTTACTCGCCATGCGTTTGTTACTTTTTCAGAAAAGTCAAGATAATTCTCCTAGCACCAACCTTAAGCTTATTGAGGATGAGCTTTTGCGACTAGAATCACTGTTCGGAAAACTTCACGATAAAAATCCCAGTAAATAAGCCACCTACACTTTTACGATCTGTGAAGAGTTCTGCTTTTATCATCTCCAGAAAACCACAAGCCTTTTCTGTGATTCTAACATTATTGTACTAGATAAACTTACAGATAAATCGGAGGTTTCGCATGTTAAGTGCTGTATATCACCTTTTCCCATCCACCATTCATCCTATGGTGATTCACTTTACAATTGCCATTAATATTGTAGCGGCACTAATCGGTGTCATTGGATATTTCCAAAAGAAAGACCCCTTCTACGAACGCATGTTTATGTGGTTGTTGGTCTTAAGTATTCTATCCACTCTTGCGGCCGGTTTTACCGGCATCATCTCGGAATATTATGCAAACGTGACCACTACCCTCGCCCCAATGCTTGAAACACACCAACGATTAGGAGAGTTAACTGGCATAGCACTAGTAATCGCTTTTATTTTTCAATGGTATTTTCGACGCAACAAAAAACAAGTAGCAACGCTTGCGCTGGTTTTTTCCATTATCGCCGCCATTCTTGTCAGTATAACAGGCCATATTGGAGGAACCATGGTATATAGTCATGGACTAGGGATTCATGTAAGCCAAAGCCAACCATCGAGTGCTACTTTAAAGTGAGCAGTTAAATAGCATACCGGGAAAGGGCTTTCATTGAAAGGAAAAAAAAGTGGTGCAGGGGTAAAAATGTTTAATGCGGAATATTGGAAAATGCCAGTAACAAGAATACAGCAAGTATGCTCCAGCGCATAAACTTATAAGCCTCGCGATCTGACATTTTATTCCTTTCCTTTGTATCCATTTTCAATTCCTCCTCTCGTTATAATGACACAATAACGAGAAAAGCTGAATTTTACCTGAAGGGGCTCATTCCATAATGAAATGAGCCCCTTCAGGTAAAGATCCCTCAATTTATATGTTAAGGTTTTGTTTTAGTACTGCTTTATTCAACTTGCCCGCACTTGTCAATGGCAGTTCATTTACCAATAGCACTTCATCCGGTATCCAATATCCAGGGATCCCCCTATCCTTTACAATATCCTCAAGAAAATCTTTAATCTCTGCTACTGTCAATTCGCCCCTGCTCCTGATCACGGCAATCGGTCTTTCCCCCCAATACTCATCTTTTTTTGCAATCACGGCCACAGTATCTACTTTAGGGTGCTCAGAAATCAGTGCCTCGAGCACCCCACTAGGTATCCACTCCCCACCACTCTTTATTGCATCTTTTTCCCGATCTACTACATAGAAAGTTTGGTCAGGAAAAGCGATTGCCAAATCTCCGCTACGAAACCATCCGTCAATATAGGTCGCCTTTGAGCGCTCTTTTTCGCCAAGGTAACCGTCAGGTAGCCACGGACTTCTCACCCATATTTCTCCTAATGTTTTTCCATCCGGTATGATTCGCTGGCCGTTTAATTCATCACGAATTTCCATTTCCACCACCGGCAATGGATAAGTTCGCGTAGCCAAATGTTCGCGTTTTTTCGTCTGGTTCCATGTAGTAGCGTTCCGAAGAATCGAAATACTGGTTGCCAGTTGATCAGAACCACCGTAAATCAAACTGAACTGAATTCCTAAATGTTCAGCCCTGCGTGCAACTCCCGATGTCAATTGGCTCCCACCTGTCAATACCTTGAGAGGGAGCGCGCTCTCACTTTTTTCCGCCTCGTCCATTAGCATCTGCATTTGTGTGGGCACCATATTCGACCAAGTAACACCTTCATTTTTGATCAAATCCAGTTGTCCCCTTGCGTCAGCGTGTTCTGGCAATACCAGTTTGGCACCCAAATATGGTACTGAAAACGCCGTTCCCCACGCGTGTATGTGAAAAAACGGAATAAGCGGCATAAACACATCTTGACTTTGGGCTTTTGCTCCGGTCGGATGTAGTGACAAATGATGAAGGATTTGCAAGGATGCTTGCAACATGTCACGATGCCGATACAAAAGTCCTTTTGGTCTACCCGTAGTCCCTGTAGTGTAAAAAATGGAATATGGATCCTCTTCGCTCACTTTTTTAGCTGTATCCACATCAATCTCTGATCCTTGCGCAATTAACGATTCGTAGATAAGTCCTGCATGCACTTCTGTTGGTTCATCATTTTCCGTCAACCACACCCAGTGCGCAAAGTTTTTTGGCAACTCACCTATGGCACTAGCAAAACCCTCCCACACAAACAGCCATTCATCTTGTGCATGGTGGATCGTATAAAGCAGATCGTTTGCAGACAAACGAAAATTCAGGGTGTGAATGACCGCGCCCAACATCGACAATGCATACTGGAGTTCGAGGTAGCGATGGCTATTTACATCCATCACCCCGACCACCGTGCCTTTAGTTATTCCAAGTTTTTTAAGCTGATTGGCTAGTCGCAACACCCGGGCATTTAGCTCTTCATAGGTAAATCTCCTGTTGCCGCTAACCACCTCACCTTTCGGATTGGCAGCAAGAGCACTTGACAACACCTCGTGAATCACCCAGTTGCGCATTGATTATCCCCTCCACAATTCAGGATCATCATAAGCCCATGATGGAAACTCTTCATGTTGCAAAAATCGGACAGCGTACAACTTGGCCAGCTTGTAATAACGATCCCCACCGGTTTTTGCAAGTCTCAGTAAAAGACCTATTTGTGCCGCATCAGCCAATTGATTTAACGCATCCTTGGCGTACCACTGTGCCTCATGAGGAGAATACTTCCCCATTTGCGAAAGCACTTGTTCCACGACTTTTTTGGCGAGTTGAGATTCTTTATTATTCGCTTGCTCAAAGGTGGGCAGAAAATCTGCAAGAAATGATTCATGAGCCTTCTTCTTCTGCATCGCTTCAAGAAAATCGAGTGCCTGAATGTTGCTTGGCCCCTCCCAAATTGGGGTGATCAGCGCCTCCCGATGCCACCTAGCCACTGCGTATTCATCCATAAATCCAAGTCCTCCGAACAGTTCCATGGCTAACGCAGTGACCGCAGAGGCATGAGTCGCCGTGCGATTCTTTGCCAAATGACTTAAAAACCGTGCATAATGATATCTCGCACTATACGGAGGGGTTTCAGTCCATGCGGAATCAAACGCATGAACCGCATGAAACGCGAGAGCGGTACCTGCTGCAGTGCGAACAGCAAGTTCGGTCAGATCTCTTCGAATGAGTGGATGATCAATCAGCGCATTACCAAAAGAATGCCGCCTTTTCACCCGCTCCAGCACTTCTAAATGTGCCTTTTTTGCAATACCCATCGCAGCGATGCCGTTGGCCAGACGGGATACGGTCAAGTTTTCTAATGTATAATAAATTCCTTCCTCTGCTTTACCGATTAACATCGCTTCCGATCGATTCAATTCCACCTCTCCTGAAGGCACTGCCCTCGTTGCGCTTTTGTCTTTCAACCTGCGCACATGAAAATTTAGTTCACCTTGATTAATTTCACGCGGCAATAAGAAAAGTGCCAATCCTTTTGGTCCTGCCGTAGCACCTTCTGGTCTTGCCGTCGTGATGGCCACATCAGTAAGTCCGGCACCACTTGC
>DAIELO010000109.1 GCA_027341705.1 Caryophanales bacterium | reverse complement strand
AACTGCTAGTTCAAGTATACTCAACGGGTTTTCAGTCAGTTTAGCAGATTTGTTCGCGTAGAAATGCGAAACAGAGGTACGGTCGGCAACAAATTTTCCAAAATGAGCCAAGGAATCGCTGCTTTCGTATATATTATTGCTTTCATGAGAAAGTGGTTCTGTGATTGCCAGTAAAGACTGCTTGACTTCTTGCGACAGTTTACATTTTCATCCGCGAAAATACAGAACTATTTTCCAAATTATCTATTAATATCCTCTTCGATTGCTGCATGCAGACCCAGAAGAATGGTTTGTGTAGAAAAATTTGCAATCCATTCTTTGAGTTTTTAATAGCCTCTGTTTTTCCACTCGGATTCCGAAAATTCTCCATCATCTCTTCGTTTTCACGAGCGGATGCTGTATAAACGATTTTGATAGCCAAAGGATTTCCTGCATGATGTAAGGATTCTTCCCCCATTCGTGATCGACGGGATCACTCCCTCATTTCGGTTGTTACTCCCAGCGGGTCATGATCTGATCCACCAACACAGCATCAAATTGTTCCCCCTTGGCACTCATGATGTATTCCTTGACGCGCGATGCGTCCCATTGCCTCCTTGTATGTCCGCAACCATTCCACCACAGCCTACGTAGCGTATGAATCGGTTCTTCGTCACGGTAACCCCCATAGATAGCCATCCATTGTTGGTTATCACACAACACATGGCGTGGCATATCGGCAATCCATCATGCTCACACGTCAGTAAATGTCATTTCTCTTCCTGCTTTCGCTTCTCTAACCGATGATTCATCGATACGTTTCTTACTAAGTGGGGTCTCCTCCTTATCTGTCTTCCACTGCTAGTACCAATTGACCATGTTCTTGGTTTCCCATCCGAAATGGCACCGCAATTGCTTTTGAGAACCCACCAAATTTCACATGCCCCTGCATCGTCGTAGGCGGTGTAATATCGATTCTGATTCCTTGGTTAGATAACTTCGTCGCCGCATGGCCTGCCACTGAGTTACCAAACTCTCCGACAAACGATTCCAACATGTCGCCCGTGAGATCCACCCCATACATGGCGAGTCCTGCCTTTGCAAACATCGTTTCCGTCCCTAAAATAAAAATTCGTCCCTTTATATCTCCCACAATACCAATCAACACCCCGTGATCAGTCTGAATAATGGGCGTGTTCACTAAATTGGGTTTATCTGTCTCAATCGACATGAGTTCATGAATACTGGATAAAGATGCGTTTAACAACGCCGTGATGTGATTATGATTGTCGCTCTGCATTTATGACGCCCCTTTCAGAATCTTTTCTAAGGTTTCCAGTATTCGATCCGCCTGAAATGGTTTCACGATAAAATCCTTGACGCCTGCTTTCATTGCTTCCACCACCATGGCTTGTTGCCCCATAGCGGAAACCATCACGATGATGGTACTGGAATCGATAGCCATAATTTCTTTCACAGCTTGGATGCCATCCATATCTGGCATCGTAATGTCCATGGTGATGACCTGAGGGTGTAGCATCCTAAATTGATGAACGGCTTCCGTACCATCTTTTGCTTCACCAACTACCTCGTAGCCGCCTTTTTCAAGTATCCCTTTTAACAACATGCGCATAAATGCCGCATCATCCGCAATTAATACACGCGTACCCAATGGATTCTCCCCCTCATTAACTGTACCTCTGACTTCCACATCAATTCAAATGACCTACATTGTTGGTCGCCCATCGCGTATCATCAATCCCCCATCGCCATCCACGCCTCATCTGCCCCTAATTTACCGCCATAAAATGGCATTCTCTTCTTGTTAACAAGACACACTCACGGACAAGCGGGCTATCCGAGTGAACGTGTGGTATGACACGTTGATCGTTTACTCAGATGTGTTTCCAACACCCACCACCACATAAAGTGAGATGTGTCGATAATAAAATAATGTTTTTTTGCAATTTATAACACAAACTTTCCCGTTTCCATCGTCAGACGATCCCCAATGAGCGCAATTTCATTCGCCATTTCCGCAATACGACTGATCTCTGTGGTGTTGGAATGAATCTTTGTCTTTGCGTATTGAATGTGATGGACTGTCGTCTGCAATTCCTCGTCAGCATGCCGTTGCAATGTTTGTGTACTAACCACACTGCGTTCCACTTCTGCTATTTCATTGGCTAGTTTTTTAAATACTGCTAAGATAAGATCAATAGTGGTCACTACGTTGAGGAACGCATCTATCATCGTACGAGTACCTACTTGCTCCTTTTCTACCTCACTTCCCGCTTGCTGAATCGAATTCGATAAGGTATTGACTTTATCGTGGGATGATTTCATTTCGGTACTGGTGCGTTCCACCAGTTCACGCGTCTGTTCCGCTAATTTCCTCACTTCATTTGCCACCACCGCAAACCCTCTGCCTGCTTCACCCGCCCTCGCAGATTCAATCGAAGCATTTAATGCCAACAGATTGATTTGTTCTGCTACCACTTTAATTTCTTCGGTAATTCCATTTAACCCCGCAAACTGAGTCATCATTTCTACCAGCGTTTGTTGCATGGTGGACATAGAAGCAACTAACTGTTGTAAAATTTGTTCCGATTCCTCAATGGTCGAGACTCCCTGACTGGCCACTTGATGTAAGGAATGCAGTTCCTGCTGTGCCTGATTTGATTCTTGAATGAGCTTTTGTGTGCTATGAGTCATCACTTGAGTATGCGATAAAATATTTTTCACATTTATTTGAAATTCCTCGACCTGTTGAACCGATTCATTTAATCCTGCCGTACTCTCCTCACTCGTGGCGAAAACTTCCTCGGTATTCGCAGAAAGTTCCTGCACATAGCGATTCAACGTGACGGCTTCCTCTGCCACGTGACGAATCGTATGTGCCACCGTGTCCACCGCCGTAACAATGGAAGTACCAATCCTTCCCCATTCATCCTCTGAAAACGTATAGTCTCGTTGCGAAAAGTCTAATTGACGCAAGGGTTGGACAAGAGCTTGAATTTTCGTTAAGTTTTTCATCACTTGTCGAATGGTATACCAGCCCATCCCTGCAATTAGTAATATGAGAAGGAGAAAACCGATCATGTTCAACCTACTAGACATCATCATATACTGGGTAAATGATTTCATTTTTTCGTCTTTCTGTGCTAATTGATTGGTTTGATATACACCTAATCCGTCCACCGTTTGAATATAATCCCCATTTTGAATCCCCTGCAGGGCGCTCTTTAAATCAGCTAATGGTGCGGCATCTTGCGTATTCGCAATCAACCAGTGAATTCTCGAAAGCGCATCCTGTTTGGGCTTCATGTTCCCTGCCATGGCCATCATTTCTGCATCATTTTGAGCCACCAGTGCATCCTCATATTGTATAGTATGTTTTTCGATTTTATGATTCAACATATTTACCATGTGATGATCATATAAGGTGCCCACAAACATGAATAAATCCAGAACAATAATTCCCCCGATAGCTCCCCACAATTTGCTACGAAACTTCACGATACATTCCCCCAAGTCACCTTAATATTTCCCATTTCCCCCATGTATCAATTGCTGTAGAATCCTGAAATGTAATAAACGCAATGCTAACCTACATGATCCACGTTGAAATCCTATGCATGATCCATTATATTCCGATCACCCCCTCTCATCGCTCCTTTATCCCATATAATCAATGGGGAGTATCAGATCATGTAGCCTGCCTATCTATTACATGTTAAACTTTAAAGTAGTATAATAAAATATGAATTTTTGTACATATTTCGTCATTTTTCGATACATACACATAAAGGATGGATCACTGTTTTGACTGATAAAACGTGGAGTAAAAGCTGGATATCTATATTTCCCTATATTTCACTACCTTGTATCCATTGCTTCCCTCACCGCGAGATCCGAATTGTCCAAAGAACACATGGCTTATTTATTGTGTTCGCAGGTTTATTTTTGATACTGGCCATCCAACGTGCCGAGAATATATAACATACAAACCAAAAATCACCTTCAAACCGATGCCTCCCTGACCGCTTAGCGCGCCCCCGCGCAGATCAGTTCACTCTGTCAATCAGCTATATGTCGATTTGAACTTCTTAAAAAGTCTTCTCTATTCCTATAGCTCAGGGCAGTTGCGCCCCACGCCCAAGTTGCAAACCTTATTTACCGTCTTTCGACACGTTCATCTAGGAATTACGGCAGTAAATATTCAAAATGTCAAAGGAAATACTATTATTTGGTCGAATCAAACGCAATCGTCACGCCCCAATTCCTTAGGAAATGCGTTTACTTCCCTCGTAGGTCATCCTCAAGACCAATTCATCTGCGGATCACATCATTGTTCACGTAGGGGTAAGTATTGACGTCCGCTATTATGACCCAGGAGAAAATGCAGACTCAGGGGAAGCACTGCTCAGAGACGCGGATCAAGCCCTCTACGACAATAAACACCACAAACTAAATCGTCAGCGACCTTTGCTGGTGTTTGACTAATCAATATTATCCATTCAACGTACCCCTGAACAACAGTGGTTAGATCAAGACCGAGTCGAGGTCTGGTATCAACCGATCTATGATACCGAACTTAATCAGGCAGTAGGTATGGAGGCACTGGCGCGTTTACGTTCGTTCGAGGGACGGATTGTGTTGCCTGGAGAATTTCTTCCTCATTTAGAGGTTTCTGATTTATTCCGATTAAGTCAACTGGTCTTAAACCAGTCACTCGCAGATCTTCAGTTCGCATCAAAGAATTACCGATTGATGAAATAAAACTATACCAATTATTTGCCAAAATAATTCCCGAAAACCCAGAATGTACAAGTTTTGTCTACGCG
>DAIELO010000108.1 GCA_027341705.1 Caryophanales bacterium | reverse complement strand
GTGCGAATACTGTTCATTTGCGTTGCATGTTGAAGCTGTCCTTTTTTCTTGCCAGTTGCCTTCAATTTCAGATTGCCTGCATGTAACCCATCATGGCAAGTCTTGCACAGTGTGATCAAATTCGCTTCTTCATCACTACCGTTTTGGCTACGGAAAATAAGATGATGCACTTCTAACTTTTTGTCTTTCGACTTGCCTTTGCAGTGTTGGCAAGTGTAGTTGTCTCGGGTGAGAACGTAGGCTTTTGTATTGGCAAAGCCATAGTTAATTCCTTGTTGATAAAGACGTTTTTTTTGCAACACTTCAGGATTTTTCAACGCATGTGGATCAAAAGTTGCGGTTTCAATTACAACAGATGAAATAGGCAAGAGTGATTTTACAAAGTGGATTTCTCGCAGATGCGCGTTGATTTTGCTCGTCATCGTCGGTGAAAAACGATCATTTTTGATCGAATTCTTGCGATTGAGCCATCTTGCTTTACGGTATCGGGTTTTTCGATTGCGGCGATTGCGGCGGTACATCGCTCGTTCTTTTAGTTGATCGGCAATGTCATTGCGAATCTCCACTTGTGAGAGATAGACGACATCCCCATTTGTATCGGCAACCGCTGACCCAATGACTGCACTTCCCGAATCCACTCCATGGTTTAGGGGTTGTGTGTAGGTGGTTTCAGGTGTGTACAGAAGTCGAATCGTAAATGGTGTTTTTTTCACCACTTTGGCTTTCCCTTGTTTCAATAACAATCTTGCAATCACACAAGAACAGGGCATTAAGGGTTGTTTGTTCGGATCAAGCACATACGCCACATTCAGTGGGAACACTTCCTTTCGGAAAAATACTCTGCCCGAAGGCAGGTAGTGCGTATCCATTTGCTGTGACCACGAATGGAATCCGACCTCATCTCGACAAAGTTAAAACGGCTTTTTACACCTGTATCACCGGACTTTACCCCAGTCCTACTTAAACACAGGCGACAGAGCAACGGTCTGATGCGTCAACCGAGGGTGTCATGACCGATCTAACGTAGTCAGCGTTTCTGCTGGCTGAGTCTGGTGAACTCGGGCTTCTTTTTAGAAGCTACGAACCTTTAGGTTCGTGGTAGTTCACTGAAACGGAATCCATTCTTTAAGATTTCTTTGTGTTTGTAGACGGTGGGTTGCTTCCTCATAATGACGCAAAATCATCTGCTCTGTATTGACGCCATCATCATGCAGTGGATGCACGGAGTGTAGTAAGGACAGCAAATAATGAGGGTCATACAGTTGTTGGTCATGACAAATAGTCACCAAATCACTGATCGTTGAAGTGTGTATATTGGGTAGCCACGAATGCTGAGTGGTCAAAAACTGCTGTTCGCGCAGGTACAAATCTTGAACCAGCTTGGCTCGTGCATACGTTGCGGGATAAAGGTTGATAAAAGCGCTGACGGCCACTACCCCCTTGGCTCGGCGCTGAGCCAGTCCTGCAATTTTTTCCCCATGGAGTGACAAATCATAGCGACCAGGGCAATAGCTCCCCGCCACTTCACCAATGATCACCTTGCCATACGCGGCTAGCGACTGGATGAGCCACTGAGCCAATTGATCAAACGCTTCATCCAAGGAAGGTTCCCCGGGGATGATCAGGGTGACATTTAGTACGCCAAAATCCACAGGAATCGCCAGTCCGCCAAATGGACGCACCAACACATAAAAACCATCATTTCTTAACGACAATACCATATTGTCCCATACTGCAAGCGAGGCATCCCTTGAACCTGCCAAAAACCCTCGTTCGTGACGCCAAGCATGGAATAGCCGCACGTGATTTTCACGACTATATAACATTAGCGCCTCTTGATCGAGAAAAGCTTGTAACAAACTTTCCTGATAATCGCGCAACCCAGTACGGTAAGTGACTTCCCAACTATTTGCGAATATGTCCATCACCACGAATCAAATACTTATAACTCGTAATCTCCCGCAACCCCATCGGGCCGCGCGCGTGCAATTTCTGGGTAGATATGCCGATTTCTGCCCCAAATCCAAATTCAAATCCATCGGTAAAACGAGTGGAAGCATTATGATACACAGCTGCTGCGTCCACATTATGCAAAAACTGGTCAGCACGGCTCGCGTCTTCTGTCACGATCGCTTCTGAATGGCGAGTACCATAGTTTTGGATGTGTTCAATTCCCTCTTCAAGTGATGACACCACTTTTACAGCCAAAATATAATCCAAAAATTCAGTTGCATAATCACTTTCCGTAGCGGCACACACCTGCCCATATCCAGAAGCACCAGGGGAGGCGATGTCGAAACCTTGCCTGCGTAAAATTTCCTGTCCTTTTTCACACACACGCACCTCAACCCGTTGCTGTTGCAACTCCTTGACCATCGGCGCAAGCCAGCTTTTTGCTTTCGCTTCGTGAACTAACAACGTTTCGGCCGCATTACACACAGAAGGTCGTTGCACCTTCGCGTTGATGACAATATCAATCGCTTTTTTGCTATCAGCAAATTCATCCACGTATACATGGCAATTTCCTATTCCCGTCTCCATCACCGGCACATATGCATTTTGCGTGACATGACTGATTAGTCCCGCGCCACCACGAGGAATGACAAGGTCAATCAGGCCACGCGCTTTAATCAGTATGTCGACCGATTCTCGCTCCACGCGCTCCACCAACTGCACCGCCGCTTCAGGCAATCCCGATTGCAATAGTCCTTTGCGCACTGTTGCCACGAGCGCCTGATTGGAGTGTATTGCCTCCTTGCCCCCACGCAACACAGATGAATTGCCCGTCTTAATGGTGAGCGCCGCCGCATCGATCGTCACATTGGGGCGCGATTCATAAATCATCGCAATCACCCCCATTGGCACGCGCACCTTTTCGATCCTGAGTCCATCGTCGCGCACCCAAGATTCCAGCACCTCGCCAATCGGATCAGGAAGCTTTGCCACTTCCCGCAACCCCTGCGCCATCTGGTTGATGCGCTCCTCGGTCAACTTCAACCGATCAATTTTGCCATCCCCCATGCCGCTGACACGGGCCATGCGTATATCCAACGCATTCGCTTCCAAAATGACACCTGCGTCACTTTCCAGTAGGTCAGCAATGGCTATTAATGCAATGTTTTTTTGCTCACTGCTCAAGTTGGCCAGATTGGCGGCTGCTCGTTTCGCTGCGTTAGCTAGTTCATTAATGTAATCCTTCAGATCGATAATCTGGATCTCCCCCATTCCCCTTTGTGATCAGCACCAATTGGTTGCGATGCACCGCTGCTTGCATGTGCCGCATCGATTCCCCATGATGGCTGCGGTCAATTAATAGACGCAAATCCCATGCAGAAAAATTGCAAAGCCCCTTACCGATTTCTGCACCATTGTCACTTGCAATTTGAACAATGGCCCCTTCTTGAAATTCACCCTGCACGACTAAAATTCCTGGTAACAGCAGGCTGCCATTGCCTCGTAGCAAAGCGTTAATTGCCCCCTGATCAATCACCAGTTGTCCCTCAGTTCTCGTCCCGAACATCATCCAAGACTTCTTCGCCGTTAACTCCCCTGACTTAGCATGAAACCACGTGCCAATCTTTTTTTTGTGAACGATATGCACTAACACGTCATTTACTTCACTGGACGCAAGGATCACATCAATTCCAGAACTGGTGGCAATCTTGGCCGCAGTTAACTTGGTTTTCATGCCGCCCGTTCCTCGTTCACTTCCTTGATCCCCCGCCATCTGTTCGATGGCATGATCGATCTCCCAGACCTCATCCAATTTATTCGCTGTCGAATCTATCCTTGGGTTGACAGTATATAATCCATCCACATCAGTAAGTAATACCAGCATATCCGCGTCAGCTACCATTGCGACAAAGCTACTCAACGTATCGTTATCGCCAAAGCGAATCTCTTCGACGGCCACCGTATCATTTTCATTAATAATAGGAATGACCCCGTAATGCAATAGTGTTTCCATTGTATTGCGAATGTTCACAAAACGTTTGCGATCTTCAATATCTGCCTTCGTCAATAGTAACTGTGCAATATCCATCCCTTTTTTTTCAAATAATTGTTGATAGGCATGAATCAGCATCCCTTGACCAACAGCCGCCGCGCCTTGCTTTTCTGGCATTGTGCTTTCTTTGCGCCGCCATCCCAAGCGCGCCATCCCAAGTGCCACTGCACCTGAGGAAACAATGATAATTTGAACGTTCTCCTGAGTATATAACTCGGCCATTTGATCGATAAAAGATGCTAGTTTGGCAATGGATAATTGTCCATTATTCTCTGTAATGCTGCTTGATCCTATTTTCACTACGACGCGTAAACGTTGGTTTTTCACCGCAAAATCACCTGCAAGAAAGTAATCATGATATCCCCTACTCTTCACATCAAACTTGCCGCTATAATTGTACCATGAATCTCTCCCACCTACGCTGTCGCGTTGAGGTCGGAGTTTCTGGAGTACAGTTTCACTACCAGAGGGCTCTTCACTAAGCCCGCTATCCCCTTTGCAAACGCGTCGGGGAATACTTTTCTCAATATGTTAGCAGCACCGTTGACATCTGCGTTGATCTTCGTGCCGTCTTTGGCAATATATAAGCCACGTTTCACTCGCTTGCCGGAAAACACTGGCTTTTCATCCCCTTGGATCGCTCCGTAAGTTGGAATGAAATCACCGTCCAGCGCGCTGGCCTTCGATGTGTAGCTTTCTTCGTTGATGATAACTTGAATACCCGCCGCCTTCGCCTTGTACTCAATCATCTGAATCAGCAGCGAGTGAGGCAAGAATACGAAATTTTGGTTGTTCACTTGTCCCATTTTTGATTCTTGTTTC
>DAIELO010000107.1 GCA_027341705.1 Caryophanales bacterium | reverse complement strand
ATTAGGCAATGCATGCGCAGGAAGCGCGGTCAACACGATGTCAATCGGTTGTGAATGAGCGAGTGCGACCGCCACCTCAATTTGCTTTAGTTCAGTCATATAGTCTAGCCCGTACCCAGACTTTGCCTCTACCGTCGTCACGCCAAAGCTGAGCATCCGCTCTAAACTGCCCGCAGCCTTTGCCAATAACTCGGCATGGCTAGCTGCGCGTGTATCCCTTACGGTGCGCAAAATCCCGCCGCCTGCTTGCAAAATGTCTAAGTACGTAGCTCCCGCAAGTCGCATCGGAAGTTCATGCTCTCTTGATCCACCATAGACAAGGTGGGTGTGTGGATCGACAAAACCAGGACAGACAAACCCACCTTGCGCATCAATTGTCAGTGTATGTTCATCAGCAAGATCCACAATTTGCATGCGAGGCCCCGCAGCTAAAATCTGGCCCTCATCATCAATGGCGATGGCAGCGTGTTCCACCGCGCCCACTTCACGCATCGCCGCGCGCCCTTGCCTTGGCGTAAGCGCGAGTCCTTCGGTAGAATCTGTCATCGTCCACAATAAGCCGATGTGATCCAAGATCGTCTTTACTGCCATGGGGGTCACTCCTTTACATCAGTTATTCCCACATAGGAATACGCACACCGCGATCTTTAGCCACCTGTTCCGCTGTATCATATCCTGCATCAACATGGCGAATGATGCCCATACCAGGGTCTGTCGTCAATACTCTTCCCAGTTTTCGGGCTGCGCGCTCTGATCCATCTGCTACGACCACCATGCCAGCGTGGATAGCAAATCCCATGCCCACGCCGCCGCCGTGGTGAACCGATATCCAAGATCCACCAGCTGCCGTATTGACCAATGCATTCAAGATTGGCCAGTCAGCCACCGCATCACTACCATCTCGCATACTTTCGGTTTCACGATTGGGCGAGGCCACAGAACCTGCATCTAAATGATCGCGTCCGATGACAATCGGACCTTTTAACTCCCCTGTACGCACCAATTCGTTCATCGCTAAGCCAAATTTAGCCCTTTCACCATACCCCAGCCAACAAATTCGCGCAGGTAGTCCTTGAAACTGCACCATTGTCTGCGCTTTTTCGATCCAGTTACGCAAATGCTCATTTTCCGGAAAAAGCTCCAATACCAGTCGATCGGTTCGATAGATGTCCTCAGGGTCTCCCGAGAGTGCCACCCAACGAAACGGTCCTTTGCCTTCACAAAACAGTTCGCGAATGTAAGCAGGCACAAAACCAGGAAAGGCAAATGCGTCCTTGACCCCTTCATCAAACGCCACTTGACGAATATTATTCCCATAATCAAAGACAACAGCGCCACGTTTTTTCATCTCTAGCATCATTTGCACATGCTCGACAATGCTCGCTTTCGAACGCTTCAAGTATTCTTCGGGAGCAGACTTGCGCAACGTATCCCCCTCCGCCATTGTAAAACCTTGTGGCAAATAGCCATAAAGAGGATCGTGAGCAGATGTCTGATCCGTGACATAGTCCGGAACAATATTACGCTTCAAAAGTTCGCGATAGACATCTACCGCATTCATATGCACAGCTACCGAAAGCGGTTGACGATTGGCCACTGCCTCGTCAATCCAAGTTAACGCTTCGTCGAGATCCTTGGCCTTGCGATCCAGATACCTCGTCTCAAGCCTGCGCTCAATGCGATGGTCATCGACTTCCGCAATTAAAGCCACCCCACCGTTCATCGTGATAGATAGCGGTTGTGCCCCACCCATGCCACCTAATCCCGCCGTCAGCGTCCATGTGCCTGCCATTGTCCCACCAGTGTGCTGACGAGCCGCTTCTGCAAATGTTTCGTAGGTGCCTTGCAAAATTCCTTGTGTGCCAATGTAGATCCAACTACCTGCCGTCATCTGACCGAACATCATCAGACCCTTTTTATCAAGCTCATCAAAGTGTTCCCACGTCGCCCAGCGCGGGACGAGCATCGAATTCGAGAGTAGTACCCTAGGCGCATCCTCATGTGTCTTAAAAATCCCGACTGGTTTGCCAGACTGGATTAGCAACGTCTCATCATTTTCCAAATTGCGAAGCGCCTTAACAATCTTGTCAAATGCCTCCCAATTCCTTGCGGCCTTTCCGCGTCCGCCATAGACCACCAAATCATCTGGTCGTTCTGCCACTTCTGGATCCAGATTGTTATGAAGCATCCTTAACGCCGCTTCTTGTTCCCATCCTTTACAAGTCAGTTCATTCCCCCGTGGAGCACGGAGAGCACCGCGCAATGTATCGCCCATGAAGATCATCCTCTCTACGATTTCAACGATATGTAGCCAATCCGAATTACAAACAAACTAATCGTAGCACAGTTTAATTTATCTTGCAATTGCGTCAAATGAATAGTACCATTTGAATTACTTCCAATCATGAATACAATCATTCACTACTAGAAAACGGAGTCGTTCATCATGAATGAAGAAATGTCAGCGCGGCAAACACTAGAATCTTGGTGGCAATTAGGTCGTAGTAGTTCGGATGCCAACCGACTGATCGTGAAATTCCTGGAACAAAATTACCGCCATGCGGCTTTCTTGACCGCGGCTGATTTGGCTCAAGCCATTGGCGTCAGCCAATCATCAATCACACGTTTTGCCATAATGCTGGGGTTTTCTGGATACAGCGAGTGGAGCAAGGAAATGCAAGCGGTCATCCGTCTTGAACTATCGGCAACAGAACGACTTTGGTATGCGGCACATCCTAGTGATGATGATGGTGACCGCGTGCTTTTAAGTGAACAAGAGAACTTAACTACGTTGTCGCGAATCTTAAATTCCGAACGATTTTATGAATTTGCAAAAGCGCTGGCAGATGCCAAACGCGTGGTCTTTGTCAGCGCTCGCGCTTCTGCCACCTTACTTCCTTATGCGCACTATTTTTTAAGCAAGGTCAAGCCACATGTGGAAATGGCATCTGCAGGAGATCCCCTTTGGGATCGTTTAGGCAGCGAAAATCCGACAGATACATTAGTGGTCGTGATTGCCTTTCCACGCTACCCAAGAGTAGTAGTGGAGTGGGCATTGCAGATGCAAGTGAAGGGATTTAAGATTGCTGTCATCACTGACCGCCTATCGTCCCCAATCATTCAAGCGGCATGGATTTCACTCATCGTACCTGTTACTTCTGTTTCACTATTTGACTCTTATGCATCACCAATCATCGTATTGAATTTGCTTGTCAGGCAGGTGGCAGCTCTGATTCCTAATATAAGTGAAGCACGACTGAACCAATTAGAAGCTTGGGACCAGGCACAAAACGTATACATCTAGGGGGCAATAACTTGTGACTACTAACTCTACTATCACTTTTTCGAGTCAACGTTTCTGGAATGATTTTCTCGCCTTTTCTACCATTGGCGGACTGCCTGAAGGTGGCGTAGAACGTCCTTTTGGCAGCCTTGAAGATCTGCAAGCAAGAACTTGGTTGATACAAAAATGTGAATCAATCGGCCTAAATACCAATGTCGACCCTATCGGCAATTTGTGGAGTACACTGCCGGGTCACGAACAGTTGCCAATGCTCGCTATTGGCTCACACCATGATTCAGTGCCACAAGGTGGGCGTTTTGATGGCGCACTTGGTGTGCTGGTCGGACTGGAAATTTTGCGAGCGCTTAAAGAAGCTGGTTATCAAAATCGTCATCCGCTTGCGATGGTCTCCTTTACTGCGGAAGAACCCAATCCCTTTGACCTTTCCACTATGGGCAGTCGCACCGTGGCAGGTAGACTCAGCGCAGAACAATTACTATCCAACAAAGCCTGGGATGGACGTTCGCTAACTGATGCGATCCAAGCTGTGGGAGGCGACTTATCTCAAATCGCCAAAGCACTCATCACCGCAAAAGAGCTTAGCGCGTTTTTAGAACTGCACATCGAACAAGGTAAGCGATTAGAGCGTTCACATCAACCCGTAGCTGTAGTCACCGGTATTTGTGGCATCTATCGACTTGAGGTAACGGTCGTCGGTGAAGCGAATCACGCGGGAACCACGATGCTCGTAGACCGTTATGATGCGCTACTTGCAGCGTCAGAAATGGCGCTTGCATTTGAACAACTATTAATCGAGCAACACCATGATGATCTGGTTGGTACGATTGGTCGATTTGAAATTTTCCCTAACGCCGCGAACATTATACCAGGTACTGCGCGCTTTATTACTGAAATCAGGGCATCTGATCAATCACTTATTCATCAGGTGGCCACTCATTTTAAACAACAAATTCAGACGATCGCACACAGGAGAGGCGTCCATCTAGAAGTAAAATTAATGCTTGACCAAGCACCGGCGGTCTTAGATGAGTACCTTATCCATACATTGGAGAGCATAACGGCACGTCTACAAATTCCCTATGATCGACTGTTTAGCATGGCCGGACACGACGCTACACATATCTCTAGTTTTACGAAAGCAGGAATGTTATTTGTCCCAAGTATTGGCGGGAAAAGCCACTGTCAAGAAGAAGAGAGTCGTTTAGAAGACATCGAGTTAGCTGGGCGAATTTTAATCCAAACGATCATTGAACTAGATCAATCACTAGATCAAAATTAAGCCACAGAAAGAAGAGGAATGCTGATGACCACAATCTACCAAGCAGGTTACATATGGTACCAGGAACACTTTGTAAGCGAATTCGGATTACTAGTGGAAGATGATTTAATTAAATCCGTCGACAAAATTTCCACTCTGCAGGCAAATTATCCAGATGCCACACTCGTCGACATGCGCCACTTAGCGATTGTTCCAGGTACCATCAATGCCCACAACCATTCATTTCAAAGCCTGTTGCGGGGCATTGCAACTGATGAGCCTTTTTTAACATGGCGCGATCAAGCATTATATCGATATACCCCTTATATGGATGAAGACACGCTATATGCAGGTGCCTTACTTGCGTT
>DAIELO010000106.1 GCA_027341705.1 Caryophanales bacterium | reverse complement strand
AAGCTATGGCTGCGCCATTACATACGGTTCGCCTGACTTCCTCTAGGACAGCGCCCAAGCAAAAAGCGATGATGCTGGTGGTGTGTGCTTCTTTTTTAGGGAAGCCAGCGACCAAGCCCCTTTCCGTGTTTCAAAATTTATATTTTGGTAATCATCATTCTGTCGCAAGTTATTATAAACAGGTTTCTTATGGACAATTGCAAGTCACTGGACAGGTGGTGGGAGACCCACTTCATCCGGGGAAATTTCTGCAGTTGCCACATTCTGAATCTTATTATGCGCGGACGGACAATGGCTCAAGCGGTAATTTTCCCAATAATGACGATGGCGTGGTAGCAGATGTGATCAAACAACTGGTGAAGGATCACTTTGATTTTAAGCCTTATGTGGTGAATGAGGAAATTCCTTATTTTGCTATTGTTTTTAGTGGGTATGGTGCTGATGTCGAGCCAACCAATAAAAACTTAATTTGGCCAGTAGAATCTAATTTGCAATACCCGATAAAAATTTCCTTAGATAAATTTGGCACAAGAACGCCGATGTCTACTGATGTGGCGGTAGTCAATGCTTATGATCTAGTGCCTGAGTTAGATGATTTTAGTGGAGATCCTGTTACATTGGGGGTACTTGCGCATGAATTTGGACATCTCATGGGATTGATGGATCTGTATGATGTGTCTGGCTCTGCTAATGCAGGGCAGGGGGTTGGTCCTTTTTCGCTGATGGGAACTGGTAATTGGAATGGGTATCCAGCAGGGGATCAACCTTCAGGACTTGATCCTTTTTCACTGATGTTTCTGAACTGGGTTCGACCCACTGCGATTTCCGAGAGTGAAACGGGTGTTCCGCTTGCGCCACTGGAGACATCACCTGTCGTGTATCGATTGAACCCATTGAATGACAGCAATGAATACTTCCTTCTATCCAATGAGGAAGCGCTCGGTGTCGACGTAGCCATCCCGGATTCCGGAGTCTTTATCTGGCGGATTGACGCGTTGGGGGTGCAGCCAAGCAGTTACGACTGGACAAATGACGTACTGGATGATCCGAGCCAGAATCGTTCTCATCATTATGATGTGGCCATTATGAGTGCAGGCAATACGAATGATCTAAAACAGCCTGAAGGAGACGTTACTAATTACCAAGACGCCTATCCTAGTCAACAGAACAATCAATTTACAGCAAGCAGCAAGCCGTCAAACAAACTGTGGGGTGGGCAGTTTTTGGGGATGAACATCACGAATATTTCAGTGAATCCGGCAACGAAATGGGCTGCTTTTGACGTACAGGATGTGCAAAGTGGTAGTTCGCTGGTGATTCCTAGGCCGAAAATAGGGTTGACCGTTAGTCAGGGAACATCTGTCCCGTTGGTCGCTGACTATACGCATGACGGCGTGACCACCGACGTGACCATGAAAGCCACGTGGACGAGCACAGCAAATGTGCAATGGCAGGGTAGACACGTCAAATTTTTATCGCCTGGACAAGTGAACCTGAGTGTCACCTATCAGGGACTATCTGCACTGGCGTATTTTACAATAATAAACTAGTTATGATAGAAATGGAGGGAATAGTCTTGCATGAATCGCGTATTCGTCGATTGTTGGTTGAACTTCAACAAGGTGGTTTTACACATGCTATCTTTGCGCCGGGGGCCAGTTTTTACTACCTGTCTGGCATACGAACACACCTCAGTGAGCGGTTGACGCTCTTAGGACTAAACAGTAAGGAAGAGGTGGTGCTGCTGCTTCCTCAGTTAGAGGCAGAAGGGATCGCTGATGCCGAAAAATTTCACGACATCCTCACTTATAGCGATCAAGAGGGGCCGAGTAGGGCGCTGGCGCAATTTATCGCGAGCCTTGGCATACAACCAACGCACAAGGTGGCGGTGGAGCCATTGAATTTGCGCTGGTTTGAAGTACAACTGTTAACTAATATAGGTGCGGGTGTGCTGACGTCGGCTGAAGAATTTGTGATGCGACTGCGACTGATTAAAGATGATTCAGAATTGGCGGCACTAAAAAAAGCGGCGCGGATAGTGGACGAAGCGTTGCGGCAATCGCTGGCTTTTTTTCAAGTAGGGATGACGGAAATGGAAATGGCGGCAGAATTAGAGCATCGGATGCGCATGTTGGGTTCAGAAGGAGTGCCTTTTGACACGATTGTTGGCGCAGGAGCAAGGGGGGCGCTGCCACACAGCAGACCCAGTAGCGATAAGGTGCGCACTCGGGATTTAGTTGTCTTTGACTATGGTGCGATGGTGGATGGTTATGCGGCAGATACGACGAGGACGTTAGCGTTTGGCGATGTGAGCGAACAAGCTAAGCATGTGTATGAAGTGGTGAAATTAGCGCAAGCCACCGCATTAGATGTGATTCGACCGGGGGTGACGGCTGAACAGGTGGACGCTGCTGCTCGTAAAGTCATAGAGGATGCGGGCTTCGGCGCTTATTTTACCCATCGCACGGGGCATGGACTGGGCTTAGATGTGCATGAATTTCCAAGCATTGTGGGTGGTAACGAGTTGGAGTTGGTGCCTGGCATGGTGTTCACGGTAGAACCTGGAATTTATTTGCCCAATCAGTTTGGTGTTAGAATTGAAGATGATGTGGTCGTGACAGCAGATGGTGCTGAAATTCTTACCACATTTACAAAAGATTTGACGATTATATAAAGAGAGAATTTAGGGGAGTGGAAACAATGGCATTTAAGAAGGTGCTTGTAGCGAATCGTGGGGAAATTGCGATTCGCATTTGCAGAGCCTGCACAGAATTAGGAATTCGTACGGTGGCGATCTACGCGAAAGAGGATGGCTTATCGCTGCATCGGTATAAAGCGGACGAAGCGTATTTGATAGGGGAAGATAAAGGGCCTGTGGAGGCGTACCTAGATATCCCAGGCATTGTTGACTTGGCGTTACGCCATGATTGTGATGCGATTCATCCGGGATATGGATTTCTCTCTGAGAATCCTGAATTTGCAAAGGCGTGTAATGAGGCAGGAATTACTTTTATCGGGCCGAGTCCTGAACATCTGGCACTCTTTGGTGACAAGGTAACAGCTAGGCGCACGGCGTTGGCGGCAGGGGTGCCAGTGGTTCCGGGCAGTGATGGTGAAGTCGATGTCGAGGAAGCCCGGGCATTTGCACAAGCGCACGGTTATCCGCTAATGCTAAAGGCAATCAGCGGCGGTGGCGGGCGTGGGATGCGCGTGGTACGTGATGAGCAGGATTTAGAAGATGCGTTTGCGCGCGCTAGTTCGGAGGCGCAAGCGTCATTTGGCGCATCGAGTGTGTATGTGGAAAAGCTCGTCGAAAACCCGAAGCACATTGAAGTGCAAATTCTGGGTGACAAACACGGCAACATCGTGCATCTTTTTGAGCGCGACTGTTCCGTGCAGCGACGTCATCAAAAAGTGGTGGAAATGGCACCGTCCATGCTTGCTCGTCACTTAAGTGACGAGATTTGTGACACTGCGTTGCAACTAATGAAAAGTGTCGGTTATTACAATGCTGGCACGGTGGAATTTTTGCTAGACGAGGATGACCAGTATTACTTTATTGAGGTCAATCCGCGGGTACAAGTGGAACACACGGTCACAGAAATGATCACAGGTATCGATATTGTGCAGTCGCAAATTCAAATCGCCAGTAACAAGCGACTAGCTGATCCGGAAATTGGGATTGCATCGCAGGCGAGTATCACCCATCGCGGATTTGCTATTCAGGCGAGAGTGACGACAGAAGATCCGCAGAATAATTTCCTGCCTGACACGGGGAGAATTGTGGCTTATCGTTCAGCCAGCGGGTTTGGTGTGCGCCTTGATGGGGGCAATGGATTTCATGGCTCGCGCATCCTGCCGTATTATGATTCCTTGCTGGTTAAAGTGTCCGCTTGGGCGCTTACGTTTGAGCAAGCGGGGGCGAAACTGCGCAGAGCGCTGGAAGAATTCCGCATTCGCGGCGTAAAGACGAATATTCAATTTTTGGATAATGTGATTCGCCATAAGGATTTTTTAGCGGGTAAATGTACGGTTCATTTTGTGGAGGATCATCCTGAATTATTTGTTTTTCGGTACCGGCAAAATCGTGGCGGCAAGTTGTTGAAGTATATTGGCGAAGTGACGGTGAACGGCAGTGATGGCGTGAAGCCAGGAACGAAAAAGCCGATTTTGACATTTCCAAAATTGCCGCAATATCCATGGCAGGACAAGCCACAACCGGGAACCCGGACTGTTTTTCAAGAACAAGGGATGACAGGTCTTCTGGAACACATGAAGAAAACTGGCAAGCTATGGTTGACGGATACCACGATGCGTGACGCGCATCAGTCACTCCTTGCTACGCGGATGCGCACGTATGATTTATTGAAGATTGCTGAAGTATACGCGCATGAGACACCACAGTTCTTTTCGCTTGAAATGTGGGGAGGAGCGACATTTGATACGTCCATGCGGTTTTTGCGCGAAGATCCATGGGAACGTTTGTCTAAGTTGCGCGAAAAAATTCCTAACATACTTTTTCAGATGCTACTGCGGGGAGCGAACGCGGTGGGGTACCGCAATTATCCGGATAATGTGGTGACTCATTTTATTGATGATGCCGCATTGGCTGGAATTGATGTGTTTCGGATTTTTGACAGTTTGAACTGGTTGCCTAATATGCAATTGTCGATCGAGCGTGTACGAGCGAATGGGAAAATTGCGGAAGCGGCGATTTGTTATACGGGAGATATCCTTGATCCGTCAAGAACTAAATTTACACTTCAGTATTATGTAGATTTAGCGCAGGAGTTGGAACGGGCGGGCGCTCAAATACTCGCAATTAAGGATATGGCGGGATTGTTGAAGCCGTTTGCGGCTTTTACGCTTGTCAAGGCACTAAAGGAGCATGTAGGGCTCCCCATCCATTTGCACACTCATGATACCGCAGCGACTGGCGTGGCA
>DAIELO010000105.1 GCA_027341705.1 Caryophanales bacterium | reverse complement strand
ACGACCACTGATGCGCATCTTGCTTCCTCTTTGAATAGAGATAATGCCAATGCTAAGGATCAAAACTACTAACAATAAATTACCAACAGCTTCAAAGTCAGCAACACGCGGTCCATAGGAGCTCAATACAGGAACATTGGGCAATGGCGAAGCCTGTCTTCCGTTAGCCGTCGGCAACAAGGCAATGGATACGGACCATGGTGAACCCGCGGGTATTTCCAGCTTAGTAAACTGACGAAAAGCATGCGTTCCTGAAATAATGGATTGCGAGTCTGTCTGAAATCCGCCTTGCGAAGAAGCGGTCAACGAACCTTCTGGTATCAAAAAAAACAGCTTTCGCACAGGCATATTTTCCTGCCAAGTTAGTTCTGTCCCATTTTGATTAAGAGGTGCACTGAATTCTACTGCAAATGTGGTCAACCCATGCGCTTTAACGATAAAGTGCAGTTGGCCTGCTGCATTAATGCTAATTTTTTTAATGGAACCTGCCACCACACGATCGTGCTGTACCCCCACAGGCAGGTTGTAGACGACCGCCGTAGCCACTCCGATATTTTGAATATTCACAGAAAGCAATACTTGAAGTTTATTGCCTTTTTGAGACGGAACCGCTAGCACCTGCTCGCTCTCCACATACAGTGAGTTGCCACTTACCTGCTGGGCCAGAGTAAACGGTGCAACAATTAGACCCTGAACGAACACCAGGGCAAGCGCGACAATGAACCTCCACCATAACTTCATGTCAATTCGCCCCTTCTCGCCAAGATGCTTTGCAGCTCAATTTCCAGAGCTTGTTCAAGTTCAGTGTGGGTCATCATCTCATCTGGCGCACGCGTTGCCTCCACGAGAGGTATGCTTCGCAGCTGCTGGTATTCTTCGTCCGTGATTTTTCCCATGTGCCAGTCATACTCTAAGTCACGCAGATCCTTATAAAATCTATCCTTCTCTTCTTCGCGTTCTAGGTTGTCCTCACCTAGTCGTAATCTACGTTCTGGCCACAAGCTAAACAACGTGCCAAGAATATAGAGGTACCCACCATCCCAGATCAAACTCACGAGCGGATTTAAGTGAATTTCAAAGAGCGCTTCACCAGTTTGATAGTCAGCACCGTCAATCACCGCATACAAATCAGTCAACGTCGTACTGTAAAGGCCGATATTGGTCGAAGTCGAATCGCCATTTTCAAAAAAAGACACACTTGGCTTAAGCACGCCGAGCAACTTACCCGTCGTCGAATTTTTCACAAGCAAGGAGCCAATAAGCAGCACCTGACCCGTTTGATGTTGTGTATTTAATCCGTGATACTGAAATTCATAATTCCCCAAGTCCACTGTCTGTCCTTGTTTCATGCTGATTGTCACTTGTTTTGCATAGCCACCAGACCCAGCAAAACCAATGACCATCAACACGACCGCAATATGCACAATATAGCCGCCATATCGTCTGCGATTTTTAGTTACCAGTCGCCACAGCGAGATCCAAAACCCTTCTTGGGTAATTTCCCTGCGCGCCTGAATTCCCATTAAGAATTCCTGCAAGATTACCGCAAGCACAAACACTGCGGCCACGAAAGAAAACAGCGACAACCACCCTTGATAGGCATAAATCCGCAACACCACGCCAATAATCACTGCGGCTAGTGCAGGAAACCGCAATAACCTTGCAGTCCGCTGTAGGCTTGCCTTGCGCCAAGCCAAAATCGGTCCAATTCCCATCCAGAGGATCAAGACTACTCCGATTGGCAGCACGACAGCATCGTAAAATGAGCCACTCACCATCATCGAATTGCCAGTGACTGCCTCAGAAACTAATGGGAACACAGTGCCCCAAAAAACAGCAAACAAAATGCCAATAAATAGCACGTTATTAAAGAGAAATCCACTTTCTTTTGAGATTGCCGACTCAAATTTCGCGCTACTGCGAAGCACCGGATAGCGCCAAGTAATAAGCCCTACCGTCAGGATGAACATGATTGCTACAAACGTGAAGAATACTGCACCCATTTCCCCATTTGCAAAAGCATGAATGGACCAAAGGAGTCCCCCGCGTGTTAACGCAGTTCCAAACAACGTCAATAAATACGTCAAGCTGATCAGAATGATATTCCACAACTTGAACATACCCTTGCGCTCTTCGATGATGGCCGAATGCAAAAAGGCAGTAGCAGCCAGCCACGGCATGAGTGCCGCATTTTCGATCGGATCCCATGACCAGTAGCCGCCCCATCCCAACTCTTCATATGACCAGTGTGCACCGTAAATAATTCCGCAACTCAAAAAAAGCCATGAAATTAGCGTCCATTTTCGTGTCGCACGCAACCAAGAGGCATCTGATTTTTTTAATATTAGCGCGGTCATGCCATAAGCGAAGGGAACAAGAAAACCCACATATCCCAAGTACAGATTGACAGGGTGAACTGTCATGCCTGGATTTTGCAATAAGGCATTTAACCCGCTCCCATTGGTAGGGGGATTAGATAACGTCACAAATGGACTAGCAAAGAAATTGAGCACAATCGCAAAAAACATAATCACCAGCGACATAACAGCCGAAACGACGGGCAACATTCGTTCACTGCCTTCATGGCGTGTAAAGCGCACCACTAGTGCATAGAGACTGGTAATTAACAACCAAAACAGCAACGATCCCGCATTGCCTCCCCAAAAAGCGGCAATACGATACACCAATTCCAATCCACGACTCGTATAGTCTGCCACGTATGCATAGTGGAAATTCAACGTGATAAGCAACGTCAACAAAGATAATGAGGCAATCAACGTCAACACAAACTGCAGCACCGTGCCTAGTTTGGCCATGGTCGCCAAGCGCAGACTGTCTATTCTACGCGCAGACAGGATGGAGGTAATGAACGCATAAGGAACAATAACAAGCAGCAGGAGTAAGGCATCCTGCCCAATCTTACCGATCACAGTCACCCCTCCAACTTAAAAGTAAACACCAGCACTGATTTCAGTTATTAGTTTTTAGCCGTATATTTCGAAGGACATTTAATCAGCAAATTTGAAGCCTTCAACACACCATTTGATTCAACGGTTCCCGTCACAATGACCGGCCACCCGTTGGCAAAATCACTGGGTCGCAACCCATGATAAGCAACGGTGAGTGATCGTCCCCCTACCTGATCCTGTATGGCAAATTGCAGGTATAGTGTGGATGAATTCCAAACCACGCTGTTGGGCGTAATCTTCCCGCTCACTGTCACTACTTCGCCGCTTTTTGGGTGCTCCTGAAACGTCTGGTTGACAGTCAGATAATAACTGGACGCCCTCGCCACTCCCATCACCACTAGTCCGATGATGACAAGCGCAACCAACACAATGGCTGACCATAATTTCACACGCGTACTCATTTTTCATCACCACTTTTCACAAAAAAGTCAAAACTCACAGGTACTGTCGCCACTCTTTATCGTTCAAAAGTGGAGATTCACTTTCTCCAACCCCAGCAATCGCCATATCGTGTGGCTTATTACGACTTTTTTTATAAGCAAAAAACACACCAGCGACAACAGCCACCCCCGCACCTGCAATCGGCAACACCCAGGCCCAAGCGCCAAATCCCTGGTTAGGGGGGTTAGCAAGTACCGTCGGTCCGTAATCTGTTTGCAGTGTGGAGAGAATCTTCGCATTGCTTAGCCCTTGATTTAACATGACCGCAATTTGCCTGCGAATCGTCCAAGCGGCCGGCACATTGGAACTAACTACAGTCTGTGTCGTCGTGTCACCAGGAGCATGAAGTTGAGATGCAATCGTTTGTAATCGTTGCTCCATCGTTCCCCGTTGATTTGATCCTATGATTCCCGAAAGTTGCAAAACAACTAAGATAACAATAAGCATCAGGCCAACAGTAAACAACACCAGCCCTAATTTCATGCGCTGCCTGCCCATCCTGACACCCCCTCTAAGATACGTTAGCATCCAATATTATAACTCATCAGCAATGCTCCGCATATGACTGATTGAAGACATTACGGTGAAATTCGCTATAATAGGACATAGATCATACAATTATGGTGACTAGTCCCATGCAAAAAGCTAGGAGTGAGCCATTTGGGTGTGTTAGATGATATATGCAAACTATTCCCAGAACAACAAGTGTCAACAAATCATTCCATCCGCGAACAACACAGCCATGATGAATCATACCACATGCCACACATGCCTGAAGTGGTCGTTTTTGCCAAATCAAAAATGGACGTGATAAAGATATTACAATATGCCTCTAAAAACAAAACTCCCGTGGTTCCATTTGCAGTCGGAAGTAGCTTAGAGGGGCATGCCATTCCCATTCATGGGGGAATCAGCCTTGACCTGATGGGAATGAACAAAATTA
This sequence comes from Caryophanales bacterium, assembly GCA_027341705.1. The sequence goes on along the minus strand of DAIELO010000105.1, from coordinate 612 downwards.
TTGAAATTCGTCCCGATGATTTTCTTGTCCATGTCGAGCCTGGTGTGACGAGAGGAGACCTTAACGAAGCTCTTAAAAAATACGGTCTTTTCTTTCCCGTAGACCCAGGTGCAAACGCCTCCGTTGGCGGCATGGTAGCCACCAACGCCAGTGGCACCACGACTGTGCGTTACGGCGCAATGAAAGAACAAGTACGCAAGTTAGAAGTAGTGCTCTCTAGTGGTGAAGTCATTGAAACTGGCAATTTGGCAGCAAAATCTTCTTCAGGCTATCACCTGACAGAGCTTTTTATTGGTTCAGAAGGAACACTAGGTGTAATCACTGGTATTTGGCTACGAGTATATGGTATTCCCGAAACGATGATCGCTGCGCGAGCTACGTTCCCTAGCATTGCAGACTGTGTATCTGCCACGACGGCAATCATGGGAACAGGCATCCCTGTTGCGCGGATGGAGTTAGTCGATCCTGCAGCCGTGCGCGGTGTCAATTTTTATAAAAAAACAACTTACCCGGAAGTTCCCACTGTCTTCTTTGAATTTCACGGCAACCAAAAGAGCCTAGAAATCGACATCGATCGGGTCAAGGAGATTGTTGATCAGGATGGTTGCACTT
>DAIELO010000104.1 GCA_027341705.1 Caryophanales bacterium | reverse complement strand
CATTGACACTGTGAAAAGAAGAAACGCACCAATACTTATATTTACACCAACGTGGCGTGCGAACTATGAACGTATTCACCTTGCAGGGATGTCAGACAAAAATATTAACGGCGACTGTGTTCAATTGCTGAAGGGAATTCGTAACGGTTATCATGAATACCGGTCATCGATTTTCATCGGGGGCATTATGGGGAGCAAAGGAGATGCATATAAGGCGGAGGAAGCCTTATCATCCGAGGCTGCCTATGAGTTTCATCGCTGGCAAGCAAAGCAGTTAAGCGATGCAGAGGTGGATTTCTTGTTCGGAGCCACCCTTCCTGCCACTTCTGAAGCGCTTGGGTTGGCGATGGCGATGGCGGAAACAGGGAAGCCATATGTGATCAGTTTTGTGATCCGGCCCGATGGGACATTGTTGGATGGGGTGACATTGCATGATGCGATTTCAAAAATTGATGCAGCCGTTTCGCCGCGTCCTGCATTTTTTATGGTTAACTGTGTGCATCCATCGGTGCTATTACGCGCGTTAACAGTCGAGGGTAATGCAACTCAAACGGTTCAGCAACGTTTGCTTGGCATTCAAGCGAATACATCGAGTAAGAGTCCAGAAGAACTGGATGGTAACGAGTCGTTAATAGTCGAGGATATTGACACGCTAGTGAGCCAGATGGAGCAATTGCGGTCTCAACATCATTTGTTGGTTTTTGGCGGGTGTTGCGGAACTGACCATCAGCACATACAGAGACTCGTGGAGACAATGGGATAGTGAAGATTCCTTGTCCCTTCAAATTTTCTATTGACAGTATACAATTTTACATGATATGTGTGAAGATTCACTGAATTATTGCGTTATCAGGTTGACTATATTCACCAAGTAAATTATCATTTTTATGAAATATATAAATATAGATATATTGCTAATTATTTAAGAGAACTATTGTATGAGAATTATTTCACATATAGGAGGCAAAGGGGATGTATCAGACGACGACGACGACCACCACCGCGCACGTGAAGTTTAGTCTTCGCTTTAAGTTAATGCTTAGTTTTGGGATTATTATTGTGCTATTGCTGATTCAAACGGGAATTTCCCTGTATTTGCAAGCGGATTCCCAGCGGTTACTGACGAATGTACTCGACCATGAAACGCGATTGCACACGATTGAATCCCTCAACTATGCGGTGCGTAGCGTAGACGACGATGGCGCTTGGTTCATCATGTCTGGTGGGAACCCCGTTGATAATGCTCATTATCAAAGTGATGTGGCGAATGTTGCCTCCTCCTATGCTAGCTTGTTATCACAAACACCAAATACTGATAGTGCTAGCCTGAATCGTCTCCACCAATTTCAACAACATTGGAAGGTGTACTTAAGTGGTAATTCACAGGCGTTTGCACAGTTGGCAAGCGGGAAGAAAATCGTGGCAGAGGCAAATTACGTGAGCGTTCCCTTCACTCCTGTTATCGCACCATTGACCGGTTACACGCAGTACTTACAAACTGATGAACAAAAATTGATACAAGGCATGAATGCCAATCAATCGACGACATCCTTGATCAATTGGATCGTGGTGGTGATCGTGATAGCGGTGAGCTTAGTAATTGCCCTTATTTTGTCTCGCCAGATTGGGCAAGCAGTCGAACAAGTACAGGTAGCGATGCGAAAACTAGCGAATAAGGATTTGCGTATTGACACGTTGCCTGCGATGACACAGGATGAACTTGGCGAGTTAGCCATCAACGTGAATGATACCATCACAGCATTGCAAAAGGTAATAACCCAAATTCGTCAATCGGCTGAAGAGGTGAGTAGTGCTTCTGAGGAAACCGCTGCATCTACAGAAGAGACGGCCAATGCCTTGACGGAAGTGGCGAACCAAATGCAACAACTGAATGAAGAGGCGCAGGCAGGACAAAGTTCTTCCATGGAAGTATCAAAAGCCTTACTTGAATTGTCGTCGTTGATTCAAATCGCACAACAACAAGCCACTACGGCGATAGGGCAGGCAGAGACCACGCAACAAGCAGCTGCGACGGGATTACAAACCGTCGAGAGTACGTTGCACCGTATGGAAGAAATTCAACGCACGTCCAAAATGACCGAAGTGAAAATGGATACACTGCAAAAGTATTCACTAGAAATAGGGGCCATTGCCCAAACCATTCGCGAGATTGCCGATCAAACGAACTTGCTAGCATTGAACGCGTCGATTGAGGCGGCACGAGCGGGCGAACAAGGGCGAGGATTCGCGGTGGTGGCAGAGGAAGTTCGCAAACTGGCAGAGCAAGCTCATCAGGAATCAGGGCGTGTCAGTGAGGTGTTGTCTCGGGTGAGTCAAGTGATCAAAGAAAGCGTAGACGCCACCCATGATAGTCTCCACACGATTGAAGAAGGGGTGAACCAAGCCACGCAAGCGGGCACTGCGTTAACTTCTATTGATCAGGCAGTACGAGCCACGACAGAAAATATTCACCGCATTTACCAAGTGACCAAGGATGAAGTCGCCAATTCTGAAAAAATTGTCGCCTTAATTCACACCGTTTCCACAGTCATTGAAAACACGGCGAGTCATGCCGAAAACGTCGCGGCGGCAAGTGAGGAAATGAGCGCGGCGATGCAAACCATTGCGGCGGGAGGACAGTTGTCCAGTTCTCAAGCGGTACTGCTCAGTGAACAAGTGGCAGAATTTCAGCTACCCTAGTGACGCGAGATATTTAGGAAAGAAGCGGAGAAGGCGTTGTATCAGCAACTGGCTAACGGTTAACTTAATATGTGTGTTTCGAGGAGGTTCTTGATGCAAGAGCAAATAGATAAATCAGTCAGCATTGGAAAATCAGGAACCTATGTATTACTAACACTCACTGCGATTTTTTGGGGCAGTGCATTTGTATTTTCAAAAGTAGCTGAAAATTCGGCTCCTCCTGTGGTCGCTGCTTTTTTTCGATTTGGTCTCGGAGCGATCTTGGGTGTGGTGATGATTCTTGTTCAAAAGGCGCGAAACCCTAATTTTGTCGCTATACCAAAAACAGCCTGGAAAGACACAATCATTTTGGGGCTGGTGGGGGTGACAGGCTATAATTTATTCTTTTTTGGAGGATTGTCTTTATCACAATCCTCCGATGGGAGCATGATTATCCCCACGCTGAGTCCTGCGATCACAATCATTTTGGCGGGGCTTTTCTTAAAAGAACGATTCAGGAAAAATCAGACGATTGGACTTTTTATAACGTTAATTGGCGCGATGATCTTTTTTTCTGCTATTGTGTTTTTGCGCACACCTAGTGGCATGCACCGAATGATCGGGGACGGAATGTTTCTTGCGTCAGCCGTATTGTGGGCGATTAATACATTGCTAAGCAAGCGAATCACCAGTCGGGTAGATCCGTTTTTGGTGATGACGTATGCGATGGTGTTTGGATCTATTGTGCTTGGCGCGATTGCATTTCCGCAATTGATTCATCTGAATTGGTCGAGTTTAAGCTGGGGATTTTGGGTGAACGAAGGGTACCTTGCGCTCTTTTCTAGTGTGCTTGCCAATTGGTTTTATTACCTAGGCGTTCATCGGATTGGGCCATCGCGCGCTTCTGTATTTATGTATTTTGTGCCAGTGTCGGCTCTGATTATTGCCGGTTTCGTGCTTGGTGAAACCTTAACGATGACGCAGTTGTTGGGGGCTGCATTGATGATGGTTGGGGTTTGGCAAATCAATCGCAAGAGCCGTTCCAAAGTCGTGAACACGGAAAATAGCATGTCCATCGATTGATCCATTTGATTGGCTTTAGTGTTCCAAGATTACTCTAGAAAATCTTCTGGTGTCTGAATGAAGACGTTAAGCTTCTTGAAGTCCTTTACGTTTTCACTAATGACATGCGCTGGTGTCACGGCTTTTGCATGTTCAGCGATGAATGCATCTGCAAAATCAATGCCTTGTTTTGCGTATTGAGCGAGTGCTCGTTCAATGACATCCTTTTCCTCCATCTCAATTCCTTTGATATTAATAAATGACGTAAGAGCGGCGGCAATCTCTTCTTTTTTACGACAAAATTGTTTGCCCATCAACACAAACACACATTCAGAAATTACTATTGGCGTGATCTTCAATGTGATTTTTCCTGCCTGCGCTTGTGCAACAAGCTTTTGTACAGCAGGAGAAAAGTCTGGGTGATGTCTTAAATAGTAAATAATTACATTGGTGTCTAACCAAACGAATTTGTTAGCCAAAAATAATTTCCACCTTTCCTCCGTGCAACCATCATCACATGTGGTCCTTTTTCGTCCAATTTGAATTTAAGATTTCTTCTGTACGTTCTTCCCGCGCTGTATGGATATCAAGCACAAACTGACCATCGTCTTCTGGTGCGTTAAAGATGCCGTATAATTCTTCTGCACTCAAAAGTTTCATGGGTTCCACCATTAACACCTCATTTTCATAAATGAATCTCAATTGGTCACCCTCATTGACACCTAAAATACTACGAATCTGGGCGGGAATAGTGATCTGTCCCTTGCTAGAAACCTTGGAAGTGCCTTCAACTATCTTGGGTTTTACGTTTTCATGTGACGTATTCAGTCTCGAAATTTTCAACATATCGGTCTTCTCCTCAGCGTTTTTATCGTAATCATTGTGGACTGTCATCATAGTTCCCACCTTTGATTTTATTCTTACATTTTATCAATGTAAAGGATCGATTGAAATCCTTACATTACCATATTCTTACCAACCTATATTCCTTGACGGTGATGCAGTTATCTTATTGCAATTATGAATTAAATAATGCATTTACAAATTATTTGGTGAGCATTTTTCAACATTTGATTGTTTTTCAAAAAGTAAATGACTCATCAAATTGCTGATAGGTGTCTATTTTGCGAGCCCATGGGGTAAATAGCAACTCTGGCACAAAATTTGCTTACATGCTTAGTAATAGTCTACAAATTGCAGGTATATTTTTCATCCTGAAATCTCAT
>DAIELO010000103.1 GCA_027341705.1 Caryophanales bacterium | reverse complement strand
ACTCCTTCCAACTGCAAAGAGATAAGTTGGGTTGGGAACAGAAGGCCAAAGAGGAGAGCAAGAAACGTCATCACAAACACGAATGAACGCGCTGTCATGGTGCGTGTGCTTTCCGACATGTTGGGCATCAACCAGTCTTTGAGGATGTTCGTCGCAAACAAGTTACTGGCAGCAAGTACCATGATCGAGGCGGGAACCAAACTTGCCAATGCGACTGTTGCATACATAAACCCTTGAAGGACTGCGTTGTGGTACGTGTGTTGCACTAGGTGTAAGAGAATGACATTCGCGTACCCATTAGCAGACGAGTGTGGCAACACCATGTAACCCACAATGCCTAAGAATGTGATGAAAAATAGGAGGATATTGTAAAATGGAAGGAAAACTGCATTTTTGCGCAAAATGTCTGCGCTTCTTGAACTTAGTGCGCCCGTCGCAGCATGTGGCCACATGAACAGCGATAATGCAGAAATTAAAGCGGCCGTCATAAACCACCAACTGCCGTGGGGACCGGGATGCAGCGTCAAAACTTGTGGGTACTTTGTAATTGCGATGTGGAACATGTTGCCCCAACTACCAAACAAGATAATTGGTGCGGAAATGACCATGATCAGCATGATGACCCAAACTAGAGCGTCTTTAATCAACGACGTCCAGGCGGGCGCACGCAGGCCGCTAAAGAACGTATACAGTGCTACCAGCACGAAAGAAATGACTAAAGCAGCAATTCCAACTGCTTGGGGATTGGCAAAAGTTCCTTTGCCGGCAACATCGACAACTCCGGTAATTCCGCTAAGTTGAAGGTCGATGTACGGAATCAAAAAGATGATGCCCGTGAGTGCGACTAATACTCCCAGCGTTCTGCTTTGAAAGCGTTCACGCGCATAGTCTGCTAAAGTGGTCAACCGATATTTTGAAGCATATTCCCAAATTCTCGGCAAGATGTAGTAGGCAATAGGATAAGCCAAAACGACATACGGTACGGCAAAAAATGCCGCGGCACCCAGACTGTAACCGTAACCAGTAAGGCCAAGGAAAGTATAGGCTGTGTAGACGTCAGCTCCGATCAAAAACCAGATAAGTAATCCGCCGAAATTTCGGCCACCAACGCTCCATTGTTCAATATCACTTCTTGACGTTTTGTTGCGGCCAGCCCAAAAACCGACGAAAACTACCACGAGAATAATAATCGCGGTTGTTATTAAAGCAGTCATTTACTCGCCCCCTTATCTAGTAAGATTGGTGTGATTTTTCATTGTTTTTATCCATGGCGTAGATCCACCATGTAAGTAACGGAGTGATGATCATCCAAATCAAAAGCCAAAATAGGAAAAAAGGCAGGCCAATTACTACGGGTTGAATGGAATTAACAAACGGAATGGCAACAATATTGCCGATTAACATGATGAGTAGCAAGACAATTCGCATGGTATTCCTCCTTTCGTTCAAATTGAACACAATACCTTCAACCTTCATTATATGGTTACACTAAGGGAAAATACTATACTAAATTAACATTGATGTCGTTTTATAGATGATTCATTCTTGGTGTATGACTCAGTATAATCATTGTTTTGTGAAGTCTTGGAGGACGTCGTGGAATAGTGTATATTCAGAGTACACCATCAGCGAAATTGCTTTATTAAGGAGTGCTTGAGATGGCAAAAAAACCAACGATCAAAGGTACCACAGCGAATAAAAAGTTGCCAAAACAGACTTCTGTGCCAGAGCGACGCAATCGTGTGTTGAATTTTTCCAATGTGGAAGACGTAGTGGCAGATATTCGAGAGGTGTATTTTGATAAAAAGCGCGCTCAACAAAGCGGTGTAAAAGAGGCTAAAGGCTCTGCTAAGACCAAACGTGAGGAGCGGCTTGCGGTCACTGGTGTGGAGGAGAGTAGACAGCGGCGAACCACCACTAGCGGCATGAATGCAAATGAGGCACGCAAGGCGCTGGCAGAAGAACTAAAGCGACGTATCAAAAACTAGCCTACATTGAATCGGGACTTTAAAAGGGGGTGTCGCAAAACCGTGATTGAATTGGTCTATATTCTTTGGATCGCAGTGGGGACGGCTGGTTTTTGGGAATCATTGGAGGGTGTTCAGCGCGTTCGGGAGTTCAAGTTCATTCCCTATCGAGCATGGTCTATTTTTGCTGGAATGGCACCTATTTTTTGGGTTACGCTTATTCAAATCTATTTTCATCCGATCAATCTTCTTATTTATGGAATTATCACGATTATCTATATGGAAATTCTCTATCGTCGAAACCAAAATATGCTTAACAGTGTATTTGTATTAATTTTGCAGTTAATGTTGTATTCTACCGTGCCGGCATGGCATATGCAGGCCGAACGTTTTTGGGTGATTTTGATCGTGGAGTTATTAGCGATGGGATTTTATATCATTAAAAAAAATCCCGTGTGGGCGATAATTGGTATCGCTATTTGGATGTTTGGCAAGCCTTTCTTTTTCCCAGCACATGATCAATTGAATGATTTTATAGATATGGCAGGTCTTTTTTTGCCTTTATTTTTATATGCGGAAGAATTTACGAGAAGATTACAAATTATGTTTGAACGAAGCCATGATCCGCTCACTGGACTTTTGAATCGCATGAGTTTCAACGATTGGTTACTCGAAGCTCGCGGGACAAAAGGAGTATTAATGGTGGTGGATTTGGATGACTTTAAGTATATTAATGATACATTTGGACATCAAGTCGGGGATCAAGTTTTAGGTGAGATGGGGCGAAAAATCAGCCAGGCTTTAGAATCTCGCGCGAAAGCATTTCGTTGGGGTGGCGACGAATTTGTGATCGTTTGTTCCGATCTTGAAAATCAGGAAGCTGCATTTGCGATGGCGCAAGATGTGTATCAGCAAATGATGCAGGAATCAGCTCATCCGCTTGCGGTGTTCCCCTTTCCACTCTCTGCGAGTATGGGGGCTGCTTATGGAGAGATGAATGCTCATTTATTCACATTGGCAGATGCCGCGCTGATTCAGACCAAACGATCAGGGAAAAATAAAATGGGGTGGTATCAGGATGATCTTGAGTACAAGGAAAATATTTCTAGCTTCCCGATGGATTTCGCACAAGTGAAGGCGCGAGAGCAGGATGTACAAATTGCCAATGCAGTGTGGGAAAATGCATATGAAGGCATGGTGATTACCGATTTACACGGAGTGATTTTACGAGTGAATCGTGCATTTACCTACGTCACTGGGTATACACCGGAAGAAGTGGTGGGAAAAAACCCAAGTATTTTATCATCGGGGAGACATTCGGCATCGTTTTATAAAGATATGTGGGACAAATTGGTAACCAGCGGTGTGTGGCAGGGCAAAATCGAAAATCGCAAGAAAAACGGGGAGATATATTGGGAAAGGCTACAAATACGTCAAATCCTTGACCAAACAAATTCTCCGTTATTTTACTTAGCTACTTTTACAGATCTTACCCAGCTCAAGACACTGTTAGATGACGTTTAAGAGTGTGGCGTGAAATCAGATCTTGTCATGCTCTCTGGAGCAAGTACGGAGACTACTTCTCCACGGACACATAGTTCTCCTTGCACGTACAATTCGCTATGAACCACTACCTTTTTCTTGCCTACCTCCACAATGTGACCGCGCACAATGATCGGTTGACCATGAGGTGTTGGTTTGACAAAATTCACCTTTAGCGAAGCAGTGACACATCGCGGCACATCGGCACCGTCGCCAAGCTCATGTCCGTCTCGCCGATGCAATGCCAGTGAAGCAGATCCAGTGCTATGGCAATCGATCAAGGATGCGATCAGACCACCATATACGAAGCCAGGGATGGCCATATGCTCAGAGCGAGGAAAATACTCGGTGATGGTCTCTTCTCCATCCCATTGTGTTTTTAATTGTAGGCCATGATCATTTAGCCTGCCACAACCATAGCAATAGGAAAAACTGTCTGGATAATAATTCTGCACAAAATGTGAAGAAATCTGTTCGCCTGTATGATCCATGTTTAGGTAACCACCTTTATATTAATTTGGAATTCTCATCATCTACAATACTACAAACTTTGTTTCTGCCACTATTTTTTGCCCTAAATAGTTCTTCATCAGCATACATGATCAATGTTTTGATTGATGTGTCTTGCATAGGCGTAATGGTCGCTACTCCCTGACTAATGGTGACATATTGTTCGACAGCAGAATATGCATGGGGAACCTGCAAAGAAAGGACGCTAGTTCGAAATTCCTCAGCAAGTTTCATGGCGCCATCGTGATTCGTATCAGGTAGGAGACACACGAACTCCTCACCGCCATAGCGGGCAAACAGGTCGGATTTTCGTTTTAATGATAGGGATAAAGTTTGCGCTATCTTGATGAGGCAGGCATCACCTTCGAGATGCCCATAATTGTCATTGTACTGCTTAAAATTATCTAAATCTATCATAATTAACGACAACGGGAAAGATTGCCTAATTGAAATATTCCACATGGCACTATAATATTCATCAAAGCGCCGTCGATTGGGGACACCTGTTAATCCATCCAAATAAGACGTATTTTTGACGCTAAATTTAATGACACAACTGTGCGTGTCCTTCCATTGTAGCTCTGTCATGATTAGGATCGAACCATTTTCGGTGAACTTGACGGCATTATTGACCAAATTAATTAATACTTGTCCTAATCTAAGCGGGTCGCCGATCAGGGCATGAGGGACGTCTTCCTTGATATTACTTAATATCTCTAAGCCTTTTTTGGTTCCCTCAATAGCGACCAAATTGATGATGTTGTTCATCACGTCATCTAGGTTAAATTCGATAGACTCTAGTTCCATGCGACCTGCTTCGATTTTAGAAAAATCGAGGATATCATTGATGATGCCAAGCAGTGATTTTGCGGATATTTCAATTTTTTTGACGTAGTCATACTGTTTGGCTGTGAGTTCTGTTTTTAAGGCAAGCCCAGAAAATCCTATGATCGCGTTCAT
>DAIELO010000102.1 GCA_027341705.1 Caryophanales bacterium | reverse complement strand
GTGCGCGTCTCGATTTGTTGAAAATCTTGCCCTGCCTGTTCAATACGTTTGCGAACTTTTTCTAGTGATTCACCAAATTTTTGAAATTCATGTTTGATACTTCCTAACAGTTGCCATACTTCTGACGACCTACGCTCAATGACCAGTGTGCGAAATCCAATTTGCAAGCTAGTCAAAATAGCACCAAGCGTCGTTGGGCCTGTCAAAATTACCCGTTCCTTGTGCTGAAGGCTCTCAAGCAACCCCGGTCTGCGCAACAATTCTGCGTACAATCCTTCCAAGGGAACGAACATCACAGCAAAATCAGTGGTGTGGGGAGGGTCAATATACTTTTTGCGAATGCTACTCGCTTCATCACGAACACGGCGTTCGAGATTTTTGGCCGCCTCTTCCATCAATCCTGTATCCGCTTTTTCTTCTGCATCTAACAACCGCTGATAATCTTCAAGCGGAAATTTCGCATCAATTGGCAACCAGACAGGAAAATCCCGTTCTCCTTGTCCAGGCAACTTAATCGCAAAATCCACACGTTCTGCAGAATTAGGACGTACGACCACGTTAGCCTGATACTGCTCCTTTGTAAATACCTGATCAAGCAACTGTGCAAGCTGCACTTCACCCCATATGCCACGCACCTTCACGTGACTTAAGATGCGTTTAAGATCTCCGACACCACCGGCCAATGCGTGCATCTCCCCAAGGCCCTGATGCACCTGCTCCAATCGCTCAGACACAATGCGAAACGAGTCTCCCAACCGTTGTTCCAATGTCTGATGAAGCTTCTCATCCACCGTGGCGCGCATCTCTTCTAGCCGAGTCTCCATTGTCTGGCGCATGCTTTCCACAGACTGGTTGGTTGCTACTCGCATTTCCTGAAGTGATCTGGTGACCATGCCAAGCGTTTGCTCAGAACTATCACGGAGCGCCGTTGACTGCCTAGCTGCCACCTGGTTGAGCGAAGACATCCACTTTGCCAATTGATCTTGTGTCTCTCTTCTGCTAAGCGTGCTGTTCTCAGTCCATTCCTTGCGGTTACGTTGTGCCTCTTCATGCGTCTCTCGTTTGAGCCCTTCTAGTGCCTCAAAGAGTTCCTGAAAACGCCGATTTAAAAGTGGTGTCATCCCATCCCGATGACGCCAGTACCCTTGCCAGAATAGAATCAACTGCAAAATGATAACAATAATTAATAACACAGGCCAAAAGGAGGCCAATTCGATTCCTCCTATCAAACCGCCAGCTTTTATACAGCTATTACATTGATCATAGTCTATCATAGAATGAATGCTTTACGAGAATGGATGGTGGACATGTCCCCTCACGCATTGTTAGCTCATTATGGATATGCAGGCGTTGCCTTTGCATTAATCCTTGAATTTTTGCTCATTCCATTCCCAGCGGAAACCATTCTTGTTTTCTCTGGTGTCATGTGGCACCAAGGAGTGTTTCAAATTGTCCCATTACTCATTGTCACTATTTTAAGTTCATGGCTAGGTTCACTTTTAGCCTACGTCATCGGAAGTTACGTAGGCAGACCGATTCTGTTAAAATTCGGTCGTTACGTAGGACTCAATGAAGCCAAACTACATTCAGCAGAAGTGGTTTTTAGACGCTATTCACTCCCTATTGTCGGTCTAGGTCGGTTTATTGCCGGAATTCGCGTATTGATTGCTTACGTGGCGGGCATGAATAAAATGGGACTAGGGCTATATGCGATCATCTCTTTAGTGTCTGCTGCGCTGTGGAGTATCGTGTTTATTTTCCTTGGCAGTACAGTGAGTTCCAAATGGCACGTGATCGTCACTTGGTCTGTGATCCACCCAATTTTAGCTAGCCTATTTGGGTTACTTGTCATTGCCCTAGCATACGTTGTCTGGCGTTTCAAACATAAATTTGTTAAAGTTGACCCGACTCAATCATTTTCCTCTAAAATCGACACCCCATAAGTATCTTACTCGTGCGCCAGTGAGCGATCTTATTGTACAATAAGACCATTGATTACTGGAGTGTGAGGACATAATGAATCGTTGGCTGATGCAAATACGCTTAAAACACAAAATTGGTTGGCCAGATTTGGTTGTCGTCATACTAATTGCAGGTACACTTTATGCCATTTTAGACCTAGGCAAAGGCATGAATGTCCCTTTTTCGATAAAATCAGCCAGTGCGATCTCCCTAGACCCTAAGTACCTGCCCTATTATGCAGGACGATCATTATTGCGAATGTTTATTGCTTATCTGTTATCCCTTACTTTTACTTTGGTTTATGGCAGATATGCTGCTTATCATAAAACTGCCGAAAAATTCATGATACCTGCGTTAGATATCCTACAATCGGTACCAGTGCTTGGCTTTTTGTCAATTACCGTCACTGGATTTCTAGCCCTCTTTCCCAAAACATTGTTGGGAGCTGAATTTGCTTCCATATTTGCTATTTTCACTAGTCAAGTCTGGAACATGACTTTTAGTTTTTATCATTCGCTCACGATCATTCCCGAAGACCTAAAAGAAGCGTCGAAAATTTATCGTCTACGTGCATGGGCGCAATTTGTGAAACTCGAAGTTCCTTTTAGTATGATCGGTCTGGTATGGAACAGCATGATGTCATTTGGGGGCGCTTGGTTTTTTTTAGCTGCTTCAGAATCGATTACCGTCCTGCACAACCACATTCAGTTGCCAGGCATCGGATCTTATATGGCAGAAGCCATTGCTGCTGGCAATATACCCGATCAAATCTACGGAATCTTAACGATGGTGATCGTCATTATCGCAGTGGATCAGTTGGTATGGCGACCACTTGTCGCTTGGTCGCAAAAATTTATACTTGATCAAAATTCCGCAAATGAGGCACCCAGTTCATGGTTTTTACAACTTCTACGACGATCTGAATGGGTGCAAAATTCATTTGCGACGTTGGGCACGACGATGAGCACGCTTTTCCCAATGCGCCTAAAACCAACCACACTAATGATTGCTCAGGTGCCGTCTTTGAAAAAAAGACCATATATGCGCTGGCTGCTCATCCTCGTGTGGTCTATCATTTTATTGTTCGCCCTTCGCTACGTACTTGTGGGCATTGCCGACATCTCCAAATTAGGATGGGGCCAGATCATATTTGCCATAAAAATGGGGTTTTACACTTTTTTACGTGTGACCATCGCCACCATCTTAGGCGCACTGTGGACTGTGCCTGTCGGCGTGGCGATTGGCTTAAACCGTAATTTATCCAAAGTGGCACAGCCCTTAGTACAAGTCTTTTCATCTTTTCCTTTCAATTTATTTTTTGGTTTAATCGCGATGCTGTACATGGCCTTTCATATCAATTTCGACTGGGGATCTATTCCGCTCATGATGCTGGGCACCCAATGGTACATTCTGTTTAACGTCATTGCAGGTACCATGGCCATCCCAACCGTTTTAAAAGAGGCTTCCCTGATTCTGCGCTTACACCCCATCCAAAGATGGAAAACATTAATTTTACCTGCTATTTTCCCTAATCTAGTCACTGGCTTGATCACCGCCAGCGGTGGTGCATGGAATGCCAGCATTGTCGCAGAAATTGTGAACTGGAAAAATCACACACTTATCGCCTCAGGGTTAGGCTCCTATATTGCAAATGCCACGATGAACGGCAACTGGGCTGAAATCACATTAGGAATTGCCGTAATGTCGATTTTTGTTGTTTTGATCAATCGCGTACTCTGGCGCCCCATGTATCGCTTAGCGGAAAATAAATACCACTTAGAGTAAGGATGATAGCCAATGGCCAATGAATTGATTGAAGTTCGCAATGTCAGCAAAGACTTTGAGGGAGCAAACGGACATTTCATACGTGTATTAAGTGAAATCCAAATCACCATTCAAGAAGGAGAAATTGTCGCCTTACTGGGGCCATCTGGATCTGGTAAATCAACGTTATTGCGAATCATTGCTGGTCTTGTTCGCCCGACTGCAGGTGAAGTTTACTATCGCAACCGGCTCTTCTCAGGGGCAAACCCTGGGGTCAGTATGGTATTTCAATCGTTTGCGCTTTTTCCTTGGCTGACGGTGCTGGAAAATGTGGAATTAGGATTGCGCTATGCACCGCTCTCGCGTACTGAAAAACGCGACAAGGCGATTGAAGTCATTGACATGATTGGTCTGGATGGATTTGAAAGTGCGTATCCCAAAGAATTATCAGGTGGCATGAGGCAACGCGTGGGACTTGGCAGGGCGCTTGTGATGGAGCCAGACATCCTGCTAATGGACGAACCATTTTCTGCATTAGACGTCCTTACGGCAGAAAATCTTAAGCGAGACCTGCTAGAGCTTTGGCAGATGGGCAAAATCCCTACTAAGGCAATTGTGCTTGTTACACACGGTATTGAAGAAGCGGTTTACATGGCTGATCGCGCCATTGTCCTGTCGCGCGACCCCGCCCGCGTGATTCTCGATCTCCCTATTCCCCTCCCGCATTGGCGTGAGCGCAAATCAGAGCCATTTACTCGTTTGGTCGACGAACTATATTCGATTATGACGCAACAAAAAGAAGTACGCGCGATCCAACAGGAAGCGGCGCAAATGGCCCGTAAAATCACTACCATTCCCAACGTGACTGCTGGGGCGGTGACTGGTTTTGTTGAACTCATTGACGATCTTGGCGGTAAAGTTGATTTATATAAAATTGGTGAATCCCTGTCTCTTGACCTAGAAGATTTACTGCCTATCGTTGAAACTGCAAGAATTTTCGGCTTCGGCGAAGTGTTGAGCGGCGATTTCGAACTCACTGAAATCGGTAAAGAATTGGCAGATGCTACCGTACTTGAGCGCAAAACGCTTGTACGAGAACAAGCACTCAAACACGTCACACTGATGGAACGCATTCTTTGGGTGCTTGAATCGAAGCGCAACGGTCAGATGCCGCGCGAATTTTTCTTAGAAATTCTGCAGAATAGCCTAGGTAAAACGGAAGCAGAACAACAGCTTGATACACTAATCAGTTGGGGACGGTATGCAGAACTTTTTGCTTATGATGAAGACTCAAAATTAATTTAC
>DAIELO010000101.1 GCA_027341705.1 Caryophanales bacterium | reverse complement strand
ATTGGCGGGTAGTCATGGATTTGGTCGGATTGATCATGTGGAAAATCGGCTAGTTGGCATCAAATCTAGAGAGGTTTACGAGGCCCCTGCGGCACTTGCGTTAATTAAAGCACACAAGGCGCTGGAGTACTTGACGCTGACACGGGAAGTGGCACAACTTAAACCGCAATTGGAGCAACAGTATGCAGAACTGGTGTACAACGGATTATGGTTTTCTCCGCTAAAAAAAGCGATTGATGCGTTCATGCTAGAAACGCAGGTTCACGTGACAGGAAACGTGCGCATCAAATTGTATAAAGGATCTGCCATGGTGGTGGGATCAAACTCCCCCTATTCACTATATAGCCACAATTTGGCCACTTATGCAGCAGGTGATCAATTTGATCATACTGCTGCGGTGGGATTTATCTCATTGTGGGGACTTCCTACTCGTTTACAGGCTAGTGTCAATAAAAGCAAAGGTAACTAAGGAGATTTGTATGGAAAAAGGGCAGAGCATGTGGGGAGGGCGTTTTTCTAAGCCTCCTCATGAATTGGTGGAGTTATTTAACGCTTCTGTGCATTTTGATAAACGGTTAGCGATGTACGACATTGAAGGCAGTATTGCGCATGTGCGGATGTTAGCTAAGCAACAGATTATTGACGCACAGGATGCAAAACGCATTGAATTAGGACTGCTAGATATTGCCGAGGAAATCAAACAAGGTCGTTTTGAATTCACGACGGCTCTTGAAGATGTGCATATGAACATTGAAAGTAGACTGACTGAGCGCATTGGAGAAGCCGGGGGCAAGTTGCACACTGGCCGTAGCCGCAATGATCAAGTTGCTCTGGATATGCATTTATTTGTAAAGACAGAGGGACAAGAAGTCGCTCGCTTGGTTCATCAATTACAGGGCGTATTGTTAGAACAAGCAGAAATGCACATGGACGTGATCGTTCCTGGTTATACGCACATGCAGCGGGCGCAACCGGTGCGATGGTCACATCATTTGTTGGCGTATTTTTGGATGCTAGAGCGCGACAAGGAACGGCTTGCAGGTGTACTGCAAAGAGCCGATCAGTCGCCACTAGGTGCAGGGGCACTGGCGGGAACGACTTTTCCTATTGATCGGGAGTGGGTCGCACACGAGCTTGGATTTTCCCATTTGTATGAAAACAGCCTTGATGCGGTGAGCGACAGGGATTATATTTTGGAATTTCTGTTTGCCATTTCGACGATCATGATGCATCTATCTCGATTTTCAGAGGAACTGATTCTTTATAGCAGTGCTGAATTTGGTTGGATTGAACTGGATGATGCGTATGCCACAGGATCCTCGATGATGCCACAAAAGAAAAATCCTGATGTGGCGGAATTGGTGAGAGGAAAAACTGGCAGGGTGTACGGCCATTTACAGGCGTTGCTTACCACTTGTAAGGGATTGCCGCTTGCCTACAACAAGGATTTGCAGGAAGACAAGGAAGGACTTTTTGACGCATTAGATACTGTCAAACCGGTGTTGCAGTTGTTTGCGGGCATGATTGCATCGATGACAATCAAACAAGAGCGTCTCGATCACTTATTGCAGGGTGACTACAGTGCGGCTACTGATTTGGCAGATGGATTGGTAAAAAAAGGGACGCCTTTTCGACAGGCTCACGAAATTGTCGGTAAGCTGGTACGGTATGCAGCGGAACGAAAAGTGGCGTTTCATATGCTGACACCTGATCAATTGCAGGAGATCGCACCGCAATTAGATTACGATTGGGTGGCTACGCTGACACCGGTGCGTGTAGTCGAGGCGCGTACAAGCAGGGGTGGCACTGCGCGAAGTGCGGTGCAAGAACAGTGGTTGCGAGCAAAAAATATTTTCGAAAGCTAAATTATCCCATATTACGATTCGGTTTCAGGCGCAGGATTTCCGCGGTAATTGTCGAAATAGCTTGTATCAACGAATACAAGTGATGATCGAGCCATTGAAGCGTGGAGGACTGTGAATGATTGAAATGCAGGATGTTTGGAAGGAGTACGGCAACGGAGTCACCGCGTTGCAGGGTGTGAGCGTACGCATTTCCCAAGGAGAATTTGTCTATGTTGTGGGTCCAAGCGGAGCTGGCAAATCGACATTTATCAAACTGATGTATAGAGCGGAACGGCCAACAAAAGGGCACATTTTTGTTGGCGGTTTTAATATTGAACGTTTGCGAGACAGGCAAATTCCATTTATGCGCCGGCATTTAGGCGTTATTTTTCAAGATTTTAAGTTGCTGGAAAAGCAAACGGTAGAAGAGAACGTGGCGTTTGCGATGGAAGTGATTGAGGCGTCTAAGCGTTTGACACGCAAGCGCGTCAAAGAGGTATTAGAATTGGTCGGATTGACCGATAAGGCCAAAATGTTGCCAACAGAGCTGTCAGGTGGGGAGCAACAACGGGTAGCCGTGGCTAGGGCACTAGTCAATAAACCTAGTGTCATCGTGGCAGATGAGCCAACGGGTAATCTTGACCCGGAAAACTCGTGGCAAATATTAAAGCTGTTTGAGCGAGTCAACGATCGCGGCACGACAGTGGTGATGGCGACACATAATCGTGAACTAGTGAATGCGACAAAAAAACGAGTCATCGCGATTGAACAAGGGCAAATTTCCAGAGACGAAGAACGCGGGGACTACGGCTATGAAGATTAGGACGTATGGCAGGCATGGTAGGGAAGGGTTTAAGAATCTTTTTCGCAATGGCTGGATGACGCTTGCAGCGATCAGCGGGGTGGCCGTGACGCTGTTAATATTAGGCGTATCGCTCATTATCAGCGTGAATATACAAAATATATTGTTCAATATAGAAAGTGAACTACAGTTTAACGCATATGTTTCCGATCAGGTGCAAACGTCGCAGTTACCCGCATTGACGCATGACATTGCTAGTCTACAGGGAATAAAACAAGTGAAGTTAGTGACTAAACAACAGGCGCTTTCCTCGATGAAAAAGACACTGGGTGCCAATGCTGATCTTTTGAATGGGCTCGGGAATCCACTCCCTAATGAGTTTGTGGTGAAAGTCGATGATCCAAAAATGATTACGCAATTGGCTGCCAAAGTGGAGGGGATTCACGGCATCCAAAAAGTACAGTCAGGCGCTAGCTTTGTTCCCCGGTTGTTGTCTGTGCTCTCGATTGTGCGTGATACGTCGGTGATTTTTATTATTGCGCTACTCTTAATGGGGATGTTTCTGATTTCTAACACGATTAAGATTACGATCTTTACGCGTCGGCGCGAGATTGAAATTATGAAGTTGGTGGGGGCGACAGATGGGTTTATTCGGGGTCCGTTTTTTGTCGAGGGGACTTTGATGGGAATCGTTGGTGCTTTTATTCCTAGCATCATTTTAAATCAGGTTTATTTTTTAATTCAAAAAAACATTTTGCTATTTCCCCCATTCTCATTGATGCCTGATCCCATTGTCATGAATAAGGTATTACCTATTCTGTATGCCGTAGGACTATTAATTGGTGCTTGGGGTGGGATCGTCTCGATGCGCAGATATCTGCGAGTATAAATCGCTTGGGATACCGCTCACCTTGTCCGCATAAAGTGTAATACATGGTGGACATTGGTCAGGGGGTTCTATGGTGCGCCTGCAAAAACGTTGGGTTAGATGGGGACAAACAACTGTATTGGTGGCAATTACTGCGGTTGCTACATGGTCGGGGCTAAAATGGAGCGGGGCTGATTATTCGCCGCTTGCTGCTAATCCTGCATATCAAAAATTCATTCAAACGTATTCTCGGTTAACCGAAAGCTATTATCAGGAAGTAAACCCTAACCAATTGCTGGAAGGGGCAATTAACGGGATGGTTCACGCAGTAGGCGATCCGTTTTCGATGTACATGAACCCTGTGTTGGCCGCGAGATTTAGGGAGCTTGTCTCTTCGCAATTTCAGGGGATTGGCGCAGTGCTCAGTATGCAAAATGGTCAGATGGTAGTGACTTCGGTCTTACCTGGATCGCCTGCTAGCAAAGCAGGGTTGCAAAAAAGTGATGTATTACTTGCGATTCAGGGTCGATCTGCTGGGAATTTGTCTTTAGAACAAGCAGTCCAACTCATTCGGGGCAAGGCGGGAACGAAGGTTCGGTTAAAGGTGATGAGGGGTCAGTCGGTGTTTGTGATGACTGTATTGCGTCATAACATTGTGGAACCGACGGTTTTTCTCAAGATGTACCCTAATCATGTGGGCTATTTGTTGATCACTCAGTTTAGTGAGAATACGGCCACTGCTTTTCTAGAAGATATGGAACAGTTAAAGCAACGCAAAGTGAAGGGACTGATCATTGATGTGAGAGATGATCCGGGCGGATATTTACAAAGTGTAGATAAAATCGCCAGTTATCTTTTACCTAAAAATTCAGTCATTGCACAAATAGCCACGCGTGATGGAACTCGTAAGGTGTTGCGGGCAAAGGGTGATTTGTTACCTGTACCTAAAGTGTGTTTGGTCAATGGAGATACCGCCAGCGCGGGTGAGATTCTTGCTGCGGCCTTGCAAGAATCTGGGCATGTTCCGTTGGTTGGGGAACGCACGTATGGTAAAGGGACTGTGCAAGAAACAGAACAGTTCACGGACGGATCAAGTCTCAAGCTGACTGTTGCACGCTGGCTTACTCCTACAGGAACATGGATTCATCGCAAGGGAATTGCGCCTAATTTCAATGTGCCCACGCCTGCCTATTATCATTACCCTGCATTGCCAATGTCCATGAGTGCTCCCTTTAAGCTTGGTGACAATCAGGTTACGATCGCCGTACTGCAGAGAATGTTGCTAGCGCTTCATTATAATACTGGTCGCACCGACGGCTATTATAACCAGGGCACGTATGAAGCGGTGATGGCCTTTCAGCGGGCGCATCAAATTAAAGCGACAGGCGAGGTGGATAACAATACCGCGTATGCACTCAATGTGGCGATGCTATTGCAAAGGCAACGTAACGACCCCCAACTTTTAACAGCGATGGGGTACATTGAACGCCTGTTAACAAAATAGGCAGGAATTACGGAAATACTATCGAATTATTTCTGTAACGGTTTTGTTTTGGAGAGGGAAGATCGAT
>DAIELO010000100.1 GCA_027341705.1 Caryophanales bacterium | reverse complement strand
ATCAGCGCATGCAACACAGTAGTGAAAACTAGACCATCTCGCGCGAGGATGGCCACACGATCCCCTGCACTGACCCCTAGTTCATAATGCAGGCTTCCTGCCAGTCGACTCGCATAAGTAAAAAGTTCCTGATATGACCATGCGACATCCGCAAATTCCACCGCGAGTGCCGTTGAATTGCGTTTTTGATAAAGCCAATCGGGGATGATCGAAGCATCCACGCCGCACCCACTCCTTCATGATCAGATCAGGGAAGCCGAGGATACTGTGAAAAATCAGGCGAGCGTTTTTCTAAAAAGGCATTTTTACCTTCTCGTGCTTCTTCTGTCATATAAAACATCATCGTTGCGTCTCCTGCCATTTGTTGCAATCCTGCGAGACCATCCGTGTCTACGTTGAACGATGCCTTCAAAAAACGTATCGCCAGCGGGCTCTTGGCAAGAATTTCTTGTGCCCACTGCACCGCTTCTTGTTCCAACTGATCGACTGGCACCACTTTGTTGACAAGTCCCATCTCCAGTGCTTCTTGCGCTCCGTATTGGCGACACAAAAACCAGATTTCCTTTGCCTTTTTGATGCCCACCGTGCGCGCCAACAGACCCGTTCCGTATCCCGCATCAAAACTACCCACAATTGGTCCTGTTTGACCGAAAACAGCATTCTCTGCCGCGATTGTCAGGTCACAAACCAAATGCAGCACATGACCGCCACCAATCGCATAACCTGCCACAGCAGCGATTACCGCCTTCGGCAATAATCTAATTTGGCGCTGTAAATCGAGCACATTGAGGCGTGGAATGTGATCATCACCCACGTACCCACCATGGCCGCGCACACGTTGATCCCCACCAGAACAAAATGCTTTTTCGCCTTGACCAGTCAGAATTACCGCGCCAACTTGCGCGTCATCTCGAACGCGGGCAAAAGCATCCATCAACTCTTCTACCGTTTTTGGCCGAAAAGCATTGCGAACCTCTGGGCGGTTGATCGTAATTTTTGCAATCCCACCCGCTTTGTCATACAAAATATCTTCATAAGTGTGCGCTGTCTTCCATTCTATCGTCATTGTCCATACTCCTCTATTCTATAATAGACCGATCAGTCTGTTCGTCTTAAGTATAACAAACCAACCATTCCACAACAAGTTCACCACTTACCGCAGCTTTTTTTTGCACAAAAAAAGCCCAGAAATCCGAAGACTTCTAGGCAAAAAAACCAGGAGGATTTAAAAACTACTGTAAAAAATTAATTGACAGCAGTGATGTAACCGAGCATATAGCCATCATGTGTCATGGCATAGCTTTGCATGCCACCGTCACACTTAATCTCACATTGCCACTTATATTTACCTGATTTAGGCACGGTAAATGTAAAGTTCGTGACACTTGGCACGCCTTCTTTTGAAGCACCTGGGAATACTTTATTGACGCCAAGTTCTGGTGCTGTCAAGCTGTGATCCCCTGTATCCCAGTTGACCACCGTAAGATGAACCGGAACGCCTGCAGTAACAGTGAAATCAGCAGGTGAATAGGAATCATGCATATTGGAAGTACCGCTCTTTGTCTTCTTGGTTGGGCCGAATTTCAAACCGTCTTTAATTGTCAAGGTCACAAATTGTTCTTTTTGATTAGGAACCACTTTGACTGTGCCTACCATGTAGCCGTCATTCCACATCGAGAAGTCCGTTCCCGATCCACCGTCGCACTGGAGATCGCACCGCCAAGTGAAAGAACCGGTATTTTTCGGTGTGAACGTGAAGCTTTTAACGTTCGCGACGCCGGTCTTTGTGCTACCGCCGATGACCTCGTTAAGGCCGAAGGCTGGTGATGTAAAGCTATGCGGACCACCATCATAGTTGTAGATAGTGACTTGCACAGGCACTCCCTGAACGACCGAAAAATCTGCGGGCGAATAAGTGTCATGCATTTTTCCGTCTGGGCCAAGGCGAGCGCCTGGAAGAATTGTCAAATAAATATGTTGTAATTTCACTGTATGTGCTGCAGCGTGTTTTACAGTAGGATG
Source organism: Caryophanales bacterium (assembly GCA_027341705.1). The sequence continues at coordinate 3,078 of DAIELO010000100.1, read as the reverse complement.
CACTTGTGCCGCATGAGCAGCAGGTACTCCGTTACTTGAAAATGCACCTAGTGCAGCCATGGATAATGTGGATAATAGCGCCACACCCGCAATAATTCCTTTTTTCATTCACAATCGACTCCCATTCGATCTAGTTTATTGTATAATGCCTTAACAATTTTCATAGTAGACTTTATTTTTTCTTTCGGTTAGGTTAAAAAAGACTATTCTGAATAGATCATTAGGACGTCATGAAATAAGTTCTTTTTGATCATACTTGTTCAAGTAGAACAGTTGATTTATGATCAAACATATATTAATCCTTGGTAATTAAGGATTTTTGCAAGAACTATATTGTTATAGTTAACTAGTAAATTGCTGAGAGGAAGTGCTATTTTGTCATCTAACACATTAGCCATCACTTGGCGCTTATTGCGCCCCCCCACCCTCACCGCCTCATTGGCACCTGTACTTGTTGGCACAGGGCTGGCGATTGCTGACCACAAATTTGATTTCTGGCTATTTCTAAGTATGCTGATTGCCTCTATGCTGATTCAGGCAGGAGCGAATATGATTAACGAATACATGGACTATAAGCGAGGATTAGATCACAAGGATATGGTGGGGATTGCTGGCACCATTGTGCGAGACGGCATTGCCCCTGGCGTAGTACTTGCCGCCTTCTGGGTGACCATTGCCATTGCCGTTATACTAGGAGGCTTTATTGCAGCAACCACCTCATGGTGGGTGGCCGTCGCCGGTGTGATCAGCATGGTCGTCATGTACTTTTATTCAGGTGGCCCTCATCCTATTTCCTACACTCCTTTTGGAGAAATTACGGCTGGATTTTTTATGGGACCTGTGATTATCATGATTACTTATTTTATTGAGTCCGGCCACCTGTCAAGCCATGCCTTTTGGACATCACTGCCCATCGGTTTGCTTATTGGTGCCATTCTACTGGCCAACAACCTGCGCGACTATGACCATGATCTACAAGGTGGACGCAAAACGATCCCTATTATTTTCGGCAAAAAAGGCGGAGCGATCGTATTGGGGGGTAGCTTTATCCTCTCCTATATATTAATCATTGTGCTCATTGCCACTAGACAAGTGACACCTTGGGCATTGATCACCCTGCTGCTGGTTTTCTCTACCTCTAAGATTCCTAAGCGTTTTTTAGTCACCAATGATGGGCAACGACTTCAAGACGCATTTAAAGCGACCTCACTGACTTTGATTCGCTTTAGCTTGCTGCTGTTTATTAGCCTGTTAATCGGTGCCTTCATCAAAATCTAATTCCGTCTCCAAGATCGCCACCCACAAACTGTTCCCTGGGCTTGGCAATTGACAAGTCCAGCGGAACCAGCGTTTCCACCTGTCTTCCGAGAATCTGCTCTACCTTCATCTTGATCTGTTGCGCCTGTAACAATCGACGGCTAGCCGCCATCAAAGCCTCGGGATCACCCTGATACTTTTTTGCCAAGTCAGCCAATCGTTCTATGATGGAAATCATATCGCTACCTTTGATTATTTTATCTGCTAAGTACACCACTTGCGCTTCAGAAATCGACTGATCACTTGCAACCTCCATATCCATATGAACAGCCACCACTTCTGCCACGCGAGGATAGCCTCGTTCACGGATCAAGTTAGCCCCTACGTATGCGTGATCCGGTTGCTGACGCGCCACATCATGCAACAATGCTCCTGCTAATACCAACGCTTCATCCAGCATTGTCCCTGCCTGATGTAATTGCCTAGTCAGCGCCACCGCTAATCCCGCCACATGGTGACAATGCTCCCATATGCGTTGATCCACCCCGACCTCATGAAGCAAACGTTGACACTCCACTAAAGTAGGCACCTTACGCCATGCCAAGTGCGCTTGCAGCAATTCATAATCCGCCGGCACATCCATATCAAGCAGCACTGATTCGTCCGTAACCTCCAGTTCTTCTGCGTCCTCATGATAGTGGTTCAACAGTCCACGCAATCCATCCGGCGCATCACCATGCAAAATCGCCCCTGCATACCTAGCGGCAATCAACGGTGGATGACCACGTTTGCCGTGAAATGTGGGGTACAAAATTCCTTTCCCACAGGAATGATACACTTCCACCATCGCTTTGATCGTAGCTGCCATCACCAAAGGCGCATCCACTGGCAATAAAAAAAATGCCTCCACTGCCGGCTCCAACGTACGTACACCCGCCTGTACAGAAAAGAACATTCCTTCTTCATAGCGATCATTATGCACCACTGTTACCCCCATTGGTGCCACCGCCGCTGTCAGCTCTTGCGCCCGATGCCCTGTCACTACTCGGATGTCCCTGATTCCCACCTGCCAAAAACAGCGCACCGCATGCTCAATTGCCGTGAACTCCCCGAGCTTCAAAAGCGGTTTGAAACGTCCCATGCGCGAAGAAAATCCGGCAGACAAAATGATCGCGGCAATCCGCTCGACGTTATCTACCAAACTTTTCACTCCTTACTTTAATCAGTTCCGCCACGATACTGATCGCGATTTCCTCAGGCGTATCCGTGTCCTCCAACAGACCAATCGGAGAATGCACGCGGGCAAGCTGCTCTTCTGTCACTCCCGATTCAAGCAAGGTTTGATAGATCATGACCCGCTTGCGAACACTACCCATCATGCCAATGTATCCCGCGTTCGTTTGTATGGCCTGAGCCAGCACCATGTGATCATATTTATGCCCTCGGGTCACTATCACCAGATAACTGTCACTAGTTATCGTCAAGTCTTGCATACATTGACCAAAATCATCCACGACCATCACCTCGTTCGCTTCAGGAAACCGCTCACGAGTGGCGAATTCTGCTCGATCATCCACCACCACAGTGCGAAAATCCACCATCGGTGTCAATGACGCTACCTTTTGAGCCACATGACCGGCACCAAATACGTACACTTCTCCCAACAGACTAATCGGTTCTAGCAAATACTGTACACCTTCCACCGACACTAACTGAGGAAGTCGACCTTTCCCCGCTTGCATGAACTGCTCCTGTTGATCGGCTGAAAAACGATTCCCAACTGATTTTCCCTCCGCCAACAATAGACATCGCTGCAAGTCA